>NZ_JAJAEF010000006.1:0-262138 GCF_020447145.1 Shewanella sp. SR1
AGTTGGATGGTAAACGGGAAAGGGCTTATCCAAGAGTCCTTAAAATGAGCAAAAACAAGTTTCCGGTTAGACCAAATAAAAATGCCGTTCACTCTTAAGTGAACGGCATTAAGCATAATGCTGGCTGATTTATTTGTAGCAGTGGAAAGGCTTCAATTAAGGTTTAGCTAATTGCGCCTTTAGATTTGATTTTTAGCACTATGATGCTAACCACAAACACCACACTACAGGCCACTAAACCAGCCACAACTGACTCAGTAAATCCAAGTACGACATAACCCGTTAAGCTAATAAACGCCGCAATTAATGCATACGGTAGCTGAGTGACGACATGGTCGATATGGTGACAACTCGCGCCCGTAGACGACAAAATCGTAGTATCGGAAATCGGTGAACAGTGATCGCCAAATACCGCGCCCGCCAGCACAGAAGCAAGCATAGGTAGCATCATGCCAGTGTGACTTCCCATCGCCATATCCGCAGCAATCGGCAACATGATACCGAACGTGCCCCAGCTAGTACCGGTTGAGAACGCAGTAATACCCGCTAACACAAACATTAGGGCAGGCAAAAAGGCGAACGGAATATTGCCCGTCGCGAGACTTGCCATAAACTTGCCGGTTTCGAGTTGGCCAATCACGCCTGCGATAGTCCAAGCAAATAACAGGATATAAATCGCTGGCAGCATAGAGCGAGCGCCCTGCACTATGCCTTTGACTATCATTGATTTCTCAACGCCTTGGACTAAATTCAATATCAGCGAAATCGCTAAACCGATTAATGCACCAAAGAAAAGGGATGAACTGACATCGGTTTTCTCAAATGCTGAAATAATATTAAATTCAATCCCTTCAGCGGCAAGTACTTGAGCGCCACTGTTGACCATAAAATACAGGGTCGCAAATACCAATACAGTAATAGGCAAGAATAACCCTAAGATCTTACCGGTTTCGGCCTCAGGTAAATCCGCATTGGCTCCAGGCGGTAATCCTTTTGACTCATCGTATAAATTACCACGTTGGGCATTGAGTTCATGCTCGCGCATTGGCCCAACATCTAATCCCATAAAGACAACGAAAAGTAATAATAACAAGGAGAAAATTGCATAGAAGTTCATTGGGATCATTTGAATAAAAATACTCAAATGGCCCGTATCAGCAAAACCATGGGCCGTTAATATTCCACCAATAAGTGCAATAATATACGCGCCCCAACTTGATACTGGAGAAATAACGCACACAGGTGCCGCAGTAGAATCTAATAAATAAGCTAACTTAGCGCGGGAAATATAATAACGGTCGGTAACAGGTCTAGCGACCGAACCTACGACTAAGCTATTGAAATAGTCGTCAATAAAAACCACACACCCTAAAAACATGGTTAATAATTTAGCGTCACGTTTATTACGTATATGTAAACGAGCCCAATCGGCAAAAGCCCGCGCGCTGCCACTTACGGTAATTAACGCTGTGATCATTCCCAGTACAATTAAGAAACCGAGAATATATAAGTTCCACGAATTAAGGCCTTCGCCCGTCCAAAAAAGTCCTTTAACGCCATTAAATACAAATTCACCCGTCGCTACAGGTGAAAATTGATTGAGCAATAAAGCACCAATTAAAATACCTAACCCCAAAGAAAGCAGTACACGGCGAGTTAAGATCGCCAACACAATAGCCACCGCAGGCGGCAGCAAGGAAAGCGCCGAATCGGCATAATTCATAACAGTCATTGATTATTATCTTCGTTAAATACGAATGGAGGGCGACTGAACTGGTGGGGAAAGGCAATAGATACCCAAGGTCACCTGTCCTATCAGTAGCGCTCCATAGTAACTATTTCCAATATCCATATCGGAAAATACTATGGCAGTGTTGCACCTATTAGGTACAACCCCAGCAGTTGATCGTGATAAATCGAACCACTTCGGCACCAAATCCTTTCGCAATCGATCAACGGAATCACCCTACTGATCACTACTAATATTTGGCGCGCCTCTACTTCTAAGAACGCCCGTACCCGAGCGTGAGGCACATAAAAACATAAGCGGCTTAGCAGATGCTACCGCAAAGCCACTTAATGTGACCTAGATCACAGTTTAAATCAACCGAGACTTGTGATCAGCTCAGGAACCGCCTCAAATAAGTCCGCAACTAAGCCATAATCGGCAACTTGGAAAATTGGCGCTTCAGGATCTTTGTTAATAGCAACGATTACTTTCGCGTCTTTCATGCCCGCTAAATGTTGAATCGCGCCAGAAATTCCCACAGCAATATATAAGTTAGGCGCAACGATTTTACCGGTTTGACCCACTTGTAAATCGTTAGGCACGAAGCCAGCATCAACTGCCGCGCGTGATGCGCCAACCGCAGCACCGAGCTTGTCAGCAAGCTGCTCTAACATGCCGAAGTTTTCACCACTGCCCATACCACGGCCGCCAGAAACAATAATGCCAGCATTACCTAACTCTGGACGGGCTGATACCGTCAAAGATTGAGAAACAAACTGAGTTCTCGCTTCAAACACTTTATCGAGTGTCGTCACAGCCGCGCTGTTACCTTCTGGCGCAGCATCAAACGCACTGGCGCGTACTGTCATCACTTTGATGGCATCATGGCTTTGCACTGTCGCTAAGGCGTTACCCGCATACACAGGGCGCACAAAAGTGTCCGCACTGACGACGGTAATGACTTCAGAGATTTGCGCAACATCTAATAATGCTGCCACACGCGGAAGCGTGTCCTTACCTAAGCTCGAAGCAGAAGCCAGAATGTGGCCATAGTTTGGCGCTAAGTCCACCAGCAATTTGGCAAAATTTTCCGCTAAATGCGCTTCATACACGCTGGCATCGGCAACGAGCACTTGGCTAACGCCTTGTAGTGCTTGCGCAGCTTGGACAACCGCGCCACATTGGTGACCCGCAACCAGTACATGCACTTCATCGCCAATGGCGCGGGCGGCAGTGACGATTTTTGCCGTATCGAGTTTCAGTGCGGCATTATCATGTTCAGCTAATACTAAAATGGCCATTTAGATCACCTTCGCTTCATTTTTTAACTTTTCAACTAGCTCAGCAACCGACGCTACCATGATGCCTGCTTTACGCTCTGCTGGCGGAGTGACCTTCACAACCGTTTGGTGACTCTTTAACGTCACGCCCAAGTCAGCCACTGTAAAGACTTCTAATGGCTTACGCTTGGCTTTCATAATGTTAGGCAGTGAAGCATAACGAGGTTCGTTCAAACGTAGATCGGCAGTCACGACTGCAGGTAGCGGCATAAGTAAGGTTTGCATACCACCGTCAACTTCGCGAGCGACTTGCACAGATTGACCTTCCAATTTGATTTCAGAAGCAAAGGTCGCCTGTGGCATATCCATCAGCGCCGCGAACATTTGACCAGTTTGGTTGTTATCGCCATCGATAGATTGCTTACCAAAAATCACCAGTTCGGCTTGTTCTTTGTCTTGTACCGCTTTGAGCAATTTGGCGATAGATACTGGCACCAGTTCTTCTTCAGTATCGATATGAATCGCACGGTCTGCGCCTAATGCGAGCGCGGTACGTAATTGTTCTTGCACGGCTTTATTACCAATACTGACAACAACCACTTCAGTAGCGCTACCCGCTTCTTTTAAACGAACCGCTTCTTCTACTGCGATTTCACAAAAAGGGTTCAACGCCATTTTTAGGTTTGCAGTGTCAACACTTGTATTGTCAGCTTTGACCCTGACCTTCACATTGGCATCAACAACGCGCTTAACGGGCACCAATACTTTCATAGGGTTTCCTTCCTACACTTTCATGTACATGGACAAAACATTGGTTAATACCAATGCAGGATAGAGCAACTTTACGTCCTGTTAACGTTAACGTCAACCAAAGTCAAACGCCTGTTTGCATTTTTTAATCCGCGCAACGGCTACTTTTTTGGACACTTATTTGAGTAAATAAGAAAAGTTCAAAATATAAATAATATTTAATTTACTTAAAACGCATAATTTTATTTGATTCGAGCTATATTAGTTTCTATCATTTAGGTGTTGTTCACCATTATCCTGTATTAAAAATTAGAGTGGGACGAAAATAGATATGAGCGAATTTTTAGAGATATTAACTCACGGCCGTCGTTTTAAAGCAGCAGTTAAAGAACTTAGCGTTGAAGAGTTACGTGATTTAGCCGACAAATTAGATAAAATTTTAGTAGAACGCGAGTCTATGGCTGAGGAAGAAGAACAAGCCATGGCAGCTCGTAATGCTAAGATTGAAGAAATCCGTCAACAAATGGAAGCCGTTGGTTTATCAATTGATGACTTAGGTGGCGTAGCTGTTAAAGCAACCGCGAAAAAACGCGCTCCTCGTCCAGCTAAATACCAAATCGAAGTTGACGGTGAAATGGTTCAATGGACTGGCCAAGGCCGTATGCCAACCGTATTTAAGAACGAGATCAATAAAGGTCGTTCTATGGAAGATTTCTTAATCTAATCCAATTCGGTGTGGCGGTTCGAGTAACCAACACACATTTGCATAAAAGCTCGCATTCATTGCGGGCTTTTTTATATCCATTATTGGCTGCAATCTAAAACGACAAGCGTAAATCCCACGCCTCATTCCCGCTCAAATTGCGTTACAATTCAACCTTAGTATTTACATCTGCTTTCAGTTACTCTTTATTCACCCTCATTCGATTGAATAAAATAATGCAGATAAACAATAAGATAATTATAAGCTGCAGCATAATCGCTAGCTTAGTCTCACAGACCACATATGCCCAAATCAAGACAGGGACAACCTCCAATAAACTCACGGCTTTTACCCATGCTGAATTAATGATTGAGCCGGGTAAGCGTTTAAGCGATGCCACTTTATTGGTTGAAAATAATCGAATTAAAGCCATTATTGAGCACGGTGACATTCCCGCTGGCGCATTTAAAGTCGATTTGAGTGGTTATACTATTTACCCTGGATTTATCGATCCTTTCACCGATTATGGGATTGAGTTCGAATATCCAAAACTTGGGCTCACTCGCCCTGTCTATGATATTAAACGTATCGGCGGCAATGCAGACAATGGCGCAATTCATTCTGAAAAAGAATGGTTTAATTACGTTTATCCCAATAAAGAACGCGCGAAAGAGTGGATCAATAATGGCTTTACGAGTGTGCAAAGTAGCAAACTCGACGGAATCTTCCGAGGGACGGGTGTTAGCCTGTCATTAGCAGACAAAACCGCCAACGAAGTGATTTATCGTGCCCGCAGTCAACCTTTTATGGCATTCGATAAAGGCTCATCTGAACAAGATTATCCGTCATCATTAATGGGCAGTATTGCACTTATTAGACAAACCTTTGCCGACGCCAATTGGTATAACCAAAATAAAAACAAACAAGGCAATGGCGCAATAAACAATCAAGTCGAATTTAATATCGCCTTTGAACGCTTAGATAATTTAACCGATAAGCAAATTATCTTTGAAACCAAAAACCTCAACGATCAATTGCGTGCAGCCCATTTGCTCAAAGAACATAAACTGTCAGCCAATCTACTCGGTAATGGTCAAGAATACTCGCGCATCAATGAGTTAAAGGCGCTGAACTACCCGTTAATCTTGCCTTTAAACTATCCGCAAGCACCTGATGTCGGGACAGATGATACCGATCGCGAAGTGTCACTGGCGGATTTAAGACAGTGGGAACGTGCGCCAACCAATCCAGCAGAAGTTGCAAAAGCAGGTATTCCCTTCGCGCTAACGCAGTTTGGTATTAAGACCGATGCTTTTTGGCCGCGACTGCGCCAAGCCATTACTCAAGGTTTAACTGAAGAGCAAGCCTTAGCCGCACTGACCACCCAAGCCGCCGAGATGACAGGCACCGCCGATTTTACCGGCAAACTCGCACCCGGTTACATGGCAGACTTTGTAGTCACTAAGGGCAATATTTTTAAAGAGGGCCAGATCTACAGTGTTTGGTTGCAAGGTCAGGAGCAAAGTCTTCGCTCACTGCCCCAAGCACGATTACTGGGCGATTATCAATTAAGCCTCAATAACCTCACGCTGGATTTATCGCTGCAAGATGTGAGTAAAGGTGATAAACCCAAAATCCAAGGCAGCTTAAGCAGTGGCGAACAAAGCATCGCGCTCACTCAACTTAAGTTAGATGACGACGGTCGATTAAGCTTTACTGCCGATTTGAGCGCCGCAGGCATCAATGGCCTTAGCCGCTTTACCCTGTGGATGGCCGATGACGGTATTCAGGGCCGCATGGTCGATGCCAAGAGTCGCACCACAAATGTTGCCGGTATTGCGATAGCGCAAACTGCAGCGGTTAATAGTGCCACTCAAGAAGACAATCAAACGCCCAAGGATAAAGCCAACACAAGTCTAGTGAGTCACCTCACCTACCCTAACGTCGCTTACGGACTGAGAGAAGCCCCTAATGTTGAGAAGCTGCACATCAAGAATGCCACCCTGTGGACATCGGATAAACAAGGTATTCTCGAACATGCTGATCTCTTGATGGCCAATGGCCGCATCGAAAAAATTGGCCAACAATTAAGTACGCCATCAGGTTATCAAGTCCTCGATGCAACAGGTAAACACCTCACCGCTGGCATAGTCGATGAACACTCGCATATCGCCATTAATGGCGGTACTAACGAAGGAACAGACGCAGTTACCTCTGAAGTACGCATTGGTGATGTGATTAATCCCGACGATATTTCAATCTATCGCGCCTTAGCAGGCGGTGTCACCAGCGCACAAATACTCCACGGCAGCGCCAATCCTATCGGCGGCCAATCGCAACTGATCAAAATGAAATGGGGCGAAACGGCAGAGCAACTTAAATTTGCTAACGCGCCCGCCAGTATCAAGTTCGCGCTAGGTGAAAACGTTAAGCAGAGCAACTGGGGAGAGAAATTTGTACAACGTTTCCCACAAACCCGCATGGGAGTCAAAGCGTTATTTGAAGAAACCTTCGATGCCGCCATCGCCTATGAGAATGCGTTAAAAGCCTATGATGACCTGCGCTCCAGCGATAAGAAAAAAACCGTCGCACCGCGCCCAAGTTATCGCCTGCAGGCGGTGGCCGAAGTATTAAATCAGCAACGTGATGTGCACATTCATTCTTACGTGCAGTCAGAAATTCTGATGTTTATCCGCCTAGCCGAGGCCTATCACTTTAAAGTGCAAACCTTTACCCATGTGCTCGAAGGTTACAAAGTGGCGAGTGAACTGGCCGCCCATGGCGCTGGCGCCTCGACCTTTGCCGATTGGTGGGCCTATAAGTTTGAGGTGTACGACGCGATTCCGCAAAACGCTTGCCTGATGCAAAAAAAAGGCGTGACCACCAGCATAAACTCAGACGACTATGAAATGCAGCGCAGACTCAACCAAGAAGCAGCTAAATCTATGATGTATTGCAATATGTCGAAGGAAGATGCTTGGAACATGGTCACTATCAATCCAGCCAAACAATTAAGAGTCGATGAATTTGTGGGTTCACTCACCCCGGGAAAAATGGCCGATGTCGTGCTGTGGAACGCAGAGCCACTGTCGATTTACGCCAAAGTGACGCAGGCATGGGTTGAAGGAAAACGCTACTTTGACCGCGACCAAGACCAAGTCGCCCAGCTCGCCGTAGTCAACGAGCGCGCCGCACTTATCCAAAAAATTCTCAGCAGTGATGATCAAGCCAAAGCGGGTGAAAAAGTCACGCCACTTAACGAGCCACAGTGGCACTGCGACACCCACTATCAGGCATGGGGCCACACTCATGAGGGAGCCAAATAATGCAACATTCATCTAAACCCGTTTTGTTTGCGGCGCTACTGGGCGCGATTTGCACCACGCTGGCCCCAGCGATGGCCAGCGATATCGTGCCAACACCTAAACAAAGTCGCAGCGTACTGATTAAAAACGCCACTGTGCACACAGTCAGTCAAGGCGTGCTCAGCAACACTGATGTCTTGATTGAAAATGGCAAGATCACGGCCGTTGGGCCTCAACTCACCAGCCAAACCAACAGTGCAACCGCAGAAACCAGTGACACTCAAGTCGTCGATGCCAGCGGTAAACACTTGTATCCGGGCTTAATCGCCCTAGACACCAGCTTAGGTTTGGTCGAAATTGAAATGAGCCGCCCCACGGTTGATAACGCCGAGGTGGGTTATATCAACCCGCAGATCAGCACAGCGACGGCTTACAATCCAGATTCTGAGCTCATCCCGACCATACGTTTCAACGGCATTACCCACGCACAAATCGTCCCGAGCGGCGATGGTATTGCTGGGCAATCGGTACTGGTGAATCTTGATGCGTGGACGATTGAGGATGCGCTGACCCCCAGTGCTGGGCAGTTCCATGTCTACTGGCCGCAAATCAAACGCATGCCTGAAGATGAAAAAGAGAAAGCCAAGGCTATCGAGAAAAATCAGCAGGCGATCGACCAGCTCAATATCGCCTTTGAGGATGGCTATCGCTATTTCTTAAGTGATAAAGCCAAGGGCAAAGATAACAACAAGGATGAAGATCCACAGTCCGCGACCAACAACCTTCGCTGGCAGGCCATGTTGCCGCTATACCAAGGTAAAGCGACACTGTTTGCCCATGCCGACAGTGTTGGCCAAATTGAGCAAGTGATTGCCCTGACGAAAAAATACCAATTCAAATTGGTGATTGTCGGCGGATACGATGCATGGCGCTTGGCCTCAAGCCTGAGGGAAGTTAAGGCTGGGGTCATTTATCCTCATACTTTGAGTCTGCCTAAGCGTAAAGATGAACCAGTAGATTTGCCCTTTAAAATCCCCTCCTTGCTCGCTAATGCAGGAATTCCCTTTGCCCTTGGGTTCTCATCGGACTGGAACAGCCGTAACTTACCCTATGCAGCAGGTTATAGCGCCGCCTATGGTTTAACGCCTGAGCAAGCGCTTAAGTCCATCACCTTAGATGCAGCAAAACTGTTAGGTGTCGAGGATTTAGGGGCCATTGCCGTGGGATACCAAGGCAGTGTTGTACTGTCCGATGGGGACATTCTCGACCCTATGACCAATAAGATAGAGGCTATCTGGATTGAAGGACGGCAGATAGATCTGAATAATCGCCATCAGCAGCTTTATCAAAAGTACCTTAAGCGGTAGAATTTACTCAGATAATAATATCGCATCGGCGCAGCCTACCAAGGCTGCGCAGTTTTCCCCTCAATCTCAGGTCAAACCATGAAAATTATCCTCTCAAGTGCATTAGTGCTACTGCTCAGTGCCTGTGCAAGCGACTACAGTTTTAACAGTAATTTGGACGGTGAGGCGATCAATGACTATTTCAAGGCATCCGATGTCACCCTTTATGAAGGCGATACCTTGCCAAAAGGTCATTACGAATTAAAAGGTTTGGTCCAAGGGGAATCCTGTCAGGCCGATGTCAACAGCGTACCTGCGTCATTAGCCGATGCCAGAACCGAAGCCCGCCGTAATGCCGCAGATAAAGGCGCTAACGGCATTATCATCAAACAATGTGTGATGTTAGATGAAGCCGCCCAAGGTTGTATCAGCCGCGCCCTGTGCGTCGGCCAAGCAGTCAAAACGGCTACTGCAGAGTAAGCCCCACGCGAGCAAGCGTAAAGTTCGCGATTCGATGATCTGAGATTGCCCGTATCAACCGCTTAATGGCTAACGCTGCATAATTAGCGCTCAAAGATTGGCCTTATGATGAGCTTAGAATGATGAGTTTAGGCGGTTGTTATATTTATCTTTTTAGGTAATTTTTGCATGACATTTACCAACCAAATTGTCGCAGTAGCGACATGCCGCACGCCGTATAAACAAAAGTTTGGCATTCCAAGACAACCCGGACTCGTTGAGGCTCGCGGCTATGTTGAACTAGAGCCCCATGTAAATCATATCGATGCGGTGCGTGGCATAGAACAATATTCCCATCTCTGGTTGCTATTTTGCTTCCATGAGAATCTTGCCCAAGGTTGGAAAACCACAGTACGGCCACCGCGATTGGGCGGCAATGAAAAACTCGGCGTGTTCGCCACTCGCTCCACTTTTCGCCCTAATGGCATAGGTCAATCTGTGGTGAAACTGCACGGCGTAGTACAACGCAAGGGCAAAGTGTGCCTCGAAATTTCCGGTATGGATCTGGTCGATGGCACGCCGATTATCGATATTAAGCCTTACATTCCATTCTCGGATTCGATTACCGATGCTGTGGGCGGCATTGCTCAAGACGCCCCTAAACTGATTTCAGTGGTGTATTCCGATAATGCCAAGGCACAAATTGAGCGTTATGCCCAGCAGGAAACCTACACAGATTTAGCCGTACTTATCCGCGGAGTCTTGGGGCAAGATCCGCGCCCCGCCTACAAAAAAGCCAAAGACGATCCTAAGTTATATCAAGTCGCCCTCTATGATTTAGATGTGTTCTGGCAAATGGCGGCCGATGATAATGACCAAGAATACATCTTGGTATTAGAACTCAAACCGGGGAAATGTGGCTAAATGTCTGCGCCAACGCCTAGATCAGAGCCGGCATCTTTGCCTGATTACCAAAGCCAGCATAAAAAGCGTCTCTCTTGGATGCCGTGGCTGTATTTTTCTTTAAAAGAGAAACATTTAGTCTGGGCAAAACCTTGGCAGGATGAGATCCAAGCAACGCTTTGCGCCCTCGAAACGGTCAACATCGGCGAGCACTGTTTTATTGCCCCCGACGCGCAGTTATTCGCCGAACCCAATCGTGATATCCGCATGGGTAATCGCTGCATGATCGCCGCCGACTGTTTTTTACACGGGCCCATCACGCTAGGGGATGAAGTGGCGATTAATCATGGTTGCTCCTTCGATGGCGGCAGGGTCGGTATTCAGATTGGTAACCAGACCCGCATCGCCAATAATGTCACCCTTTACGCCTTCAACCATGGCATGGCGCCAGATACGCCCATCTATCAACAAGCTGCCAACTCCAAAGGTATTGTTATAGGTAAAGATGTGTGGATTGGCGCTCAGGCCGGCATAGTCGATGGTGTGACCATTGGCGATCACGCTGTGGTGGGTATGGGTAGCATAGTGACGAAAGATGTGCCCGACTGGGCGATAGTGGCTGGCAACCCTGCCAAAGTGATTGGCGATAGGCGTGATAAAAGCTAAATCGGCTGGTACAAATCGCCGATAAAATCGCTTTCCTTTGCCTCAGTAATCTTCTCAAAAATGCTATTTGTCTCCCAGCTAGTTGAATTTAACCTAAATACGTAGGTGACATCATCAAAGCAGGTGATAAAATGGCGACCATTCAACTCAAATTTGGACATCGGTAATGCGCGTCAGCAAGTACCTGCTATCAACACAGAAAGAAACTCCTGCCAACGCAGAAGTCATTAGTCATCAATTAATGTTACGTGCGGGCATGATCCGTCGAAATGCGTCGGGCCTTTATAGCTATCTCCCCACGGGCTTACGCGTACTGCGTAAAGTCGAAGCCATTGTTCGCGAAGAAATGAACAAAGCCGGTGCAATTGAAATTCTGATGCCTATGGTGCAACCGGCAGACTTGTGGGTAGAAACAGGTCGTTGGGAAAAGTTTGGTCCCGAGCTGCTGCGCTTTAAAGATCGTCACAATCGCGACTTCGTACTGGGCCCAACCCACGAAGAAGTGATCACCGATCTCATTCGTAAAGAAGTCAGCTCATACAAGCAATTACCGCTGAACCTTTACCAAATCCAAACCAAATTCCGTGACGAAGTTCGCCCACGTTTTGGCATGATGCGCTCACGCGAATTCTTGATGAAAGACGCCTACTCTTTCCACCTTGACGTCGATACTATGAATGAAACCTATGAGGCCATGTACAACGCCTATAGCAACATTCTGACGCGCATGGGCTTAGCCTTCCGTCCAGTATTAGCTGACACAGGTTCTATCGGTGGCAGCATGTCACACGAGTTCCACGTTCTGGCGCAAAGCGGTGAAGATTTAATTGCTTACTCAACGGGCAGCGATTACGCGGCTAACATTGAGAAAGCCGAATCACCAGTACCCACTGAGCCTCGCGGCGCAGCCACTGAAGAATTGCGTTTAGTCGATACCCCAAATGCGAAGACCATTGCTGAATTGGTTGAGCAGTTTGATCTGGATATCACTAAAACCGTCAAAACCTTGATCGTCGTCGGCGCATCAGAAGCGACGCCGTTAGTGGCACTGATTGTTCGCGGTGACCATGAACTCAATGAAGTCAAAGCCGACAAGTTAGACTTAGTGGCATCACCAGTAGAAATGGCATCAGAAGCGCTGATCCGTGACGCCATTGGCGCAGGTCCTGGTTCACTTGGCCCTATCGGTCTTAACATCCCTATCGTTATCGACCACAGCGTTAGCGTGATGAGCGATTTTGCTGCTGGTGCGAATGTGGATGACAAACATTATTTTGGTATCAACTGGGAACGCGATCTGCCAACAGCACAAGTTGCCGACATCCGTAACGTAGTCGAAGGCGAGCCAACACCAGATGGTTCAGGCACTTATGCTATGGCACGCGGTATTGAAGTGGGACATATTTTCCAACTGGGTACTAACTACTCTAAATCGATGAACGCTACTGTACTTGACGAAAACGGCAAGTCACAGGTGCTATTGATGGGTTGTTACGGCGTCGGCGTAAGCCGTATTGTGGCCGCAGCCATCGAGCAAAACTTCGATGACCGTGGCATCATTTGGCCAGAGGCGATTGCGCCATTTAGCGTGGGCATTCTGCCAATGAACATGCACAAGTCGCACCGCGTAACCGATATCGCCGAGCAGTTATACAAAGACTTAAACGAAGCGGGTATTGACGTATTACTGGACGATCGTAAAGAGCGTCCAGGCGTTATGTTTGCCGATATGGAACTGATTGGTATCCCACACACAGTGGTGATTGGCGATCGCAATATCGATGCTGGCGTATTTGAATACAAAAACCGCCGCACTGGTGAAAAGCAAGATATTCCATTTGATCAACTGCTCGACTTCCTAAAAAACGCAGTGAAAGGCTAAGCCTCCACGCGCAATATAGAAAAGCTTAACGATCAAAAACGAAACGCACTTAAGGCCAGCTTAAGTGCTTTTTTTATTGGCTTTTTATTGACCTTCTTCGATCACATTGACTCGCGACAATACTTTTTATCTGTGGCTGTTTATCTTTTTATTTTTGGCACTGTACTTTTGGCAAGGTACTTTGCGCTAACAGGTACTGACTCGGAGCGACGCCCATCAACTGCCTAAACATATATCCAAAGGCTGAACCCGAGGCATAACCTAAAGATAACGCTGTAGTGAGCACAGATTCACCTCGACTGAGCATTTGAATCGCCACCTGCAATCTAAGCCTTTGCAGCCATTGGCTATAACTCAGCCCTGTTTGCTGTTTAAATAATCTCGCTAACGTGCGAGCCGAGGCGCCGACCTCCCGCTGCCAATCCACCAAAGTACGTTGCTCGCTCGGATCCGCAAGCAAAGCCTCGGTAATGCGCAGTAATTTTTTATCCTTAGGATAAGGTAAATCTAAGGCGACCTTAGGTGCGAGCACCATAAAGTCACGGATCACCATCAAGAGCCGTATAGCGCTATCCTTAAAATCGGGCTCAATCAGCCCAGCCTCACTCCTCATCAAGGCATTAGCCTCTTGCAGTAGCAACTGCAAAACAGGCTTCACATTCAGACAAGTACAGCTGGGTGGAAAACCGCCTATCTGGGTGTCATCCAAATACAGACTGCTCAATTGCACCTGACTTAGCGCGATAACCTCATGATCGACAAAGGGAGGCACCCACACCGCTTGTTCAGGCGGCACTATGTAACGCCCCGCAGGCGTAATCACACTCAACACACCTTGGCTGGCATAAATGACCTGTCCCCAAGAATGACGATGGCGCTGCACATGTTCAAACGGCTTGAGTGTTCGCTTAAGCAACATGATGGATGCGCTTAGCCCTGCGGCGGCTAAACGTGATGGCGCCACCTGAGTGTGCTGAGTGATGTGCTGCTGGGATAAAGGAGTGTCAGTGACTTGATTCAAGGTGTTATCGCCCAAGGTGATTTTTATATCGAAGCTTCTTTTCGTATTATCGAGCCTCTTCCGTATATAAAGCGCCTCTTCGTATAAAGCACTTTTATGTATAGAAGTGTCTTTTTATCTAGACATTAAGTCAATCTATCGAGCTAACACCAAAGCGGCAAGCGCTAACATGCCCTCTCAGATTTAACAAATTGGAGATGACATGAGCATCCACATGAATAAAAATCGGGTTACGCCCGTCACCTTACAGAAAATGAAAGGTAAAACGCCAATAGTCGCCCTCACCGCCTATGAAAAACCGATGGCGGAACTTATCGATCCCCATGTGGATATGATTATCGTCGGCGACTCCGTCGGTATGGTGGTTTATGGGCAAGACTCTACACTCGGAGTTACCTTAGAAATGATGATTAATCATGGTCTTGCTGTCACTCGCGGCGCAGCACATGCCTGCGTGATTATCGATATGCCCTTTGGGAGTTATCAAGAATCGCCTCAGCAAGCCTTTAGACATGCCAGCCAAGTATTGATTCGCACAGGCGCGCAAGCGGTAAAACTCGAAGGGGGCGCAGAGATGCTCGACACCACTCGCTTTTTAACCCAGCGAGGGATCCCTGTGATGCCACATATAGGATTAATGCCACAACACGTCAATCAATTGGGTGGATTTAAAACCCAAGCAAGGGATGCAACAGCAATCGAAGCCCTCGTTCGTTTAGCAAAAGACTTTGAGCAGGCTGGCGCTTTTAGCATACTGATTGAAGGCACATCCGAACTCGCGGCGCGCACAGTAACAGCAGAAGTCTCAATCCCCGTAATCGGCATTGGCGCCTCACCCGCCTGCGATGGTCAAGTGCTCGTAACTGAGGACATTTTAGGCTTATTTTCTGACTACACGCCTAAATTTGCCAAACGCTATATCGACCTAAGCTCCTTAATCACTCACGCCTGCGCCGAATACGCCAGAGAAGTGAGAAGCGCTGAATTTCCAACAACAGAGCATTGTTTTGGCCTCAGCCAAACTATCAAGATTACAGCGGATTAATTGCCTAAAGCGAAATATTGCAGCAATCGAATAAACTATAAATCGAAATTTGCAACTAATTGAGTCTACCGACTTGCTTTTTATAGGGGGGCGTTGCTTTAATAAAACTATTAAAACAATAAATTGAGTCTGAAGATTGCCTACATCAACTGCATTAGTCTTAGGTGGCGGCGGCGCAAGAGCCGCCTATCAAGTCGGCGTGCTAAAAGCACTGGTTCAGCTTTATCCGCGTAATCATGGCATTCCCTTTAAAATCATTTGTGGCACCTCGGCAGGTGCCATTAATGGCACTTCCATTGCCACCCATGCTTCCTGTTTTCATCTTGGCGTCAAAAAGCTCGAATGGGTATGGCGCCATTTTGAGACTCGCAAAGTGTATCGCGCATCCATCACTGGCGTGCTTGGCCACCTTGGTAAAATGGCTCTCAAAGGCATGCAGGACGATAAGGTTAATACCGACGCCGGCAGTCTGCTCGATAACGATCCACTCCGAAAACTGCTCAATGAATTAATCGATTTTAAACGTATCGACCGTAATATTCGCAGCGGCGCACTCACCGCACTCAGCGTCGATGCCTCTTGCTACAACAACTCACGCTCAGTAAGTTTTTTCCAAGCATCACGGGATATCGAAAACTGGACCCGCGCTAGACGCAGCGGCGAACGTATGATGCTCAACACTGAGCACCTACTCGCCAGTTCGGCTATTCCTATGGTGTTCCCCTCGATTAAACTCAACCAAGCCTATTATGGCGATGGCTCGGTCCACCAGCTGGCTCCGCTCTCAAGCCCTATCCATTTAGGCGCTGAAAAACTCTTAGTCATTAACTTAGAGAGTCCACACAAACACTTCCCAATGGAACTGGAATATCACCCGAAAACGGCATCCATAGCGGGCCACCTGCTCGATACGATCTTTTCCGACACTTTAAACAGCGACCTTGAGCGACTTGAAAGGATCAATAACACCTTAAGCCTCATTCCCGAGTCAAGCCGTAACAAACTCGCCTTACATCCTATTAAAACCTTAGTCATCAAACCCAGCGAAGACCTCAGCAAAATTGCCGCCCGCTTCTACGATGACATGCCATGGGCAGTAAAAACCTTACTCGGTTTTATTGGTATAGATAGACAATCAGATTCTAGTATCGTGTCCTACCTATTATTTGAAAAAACCTACACCAGCGCGTTGATCGACCTAGGCTACAAAGATGCCATGGAGCAAATCGACGAACTTAAAGCCTTTTTTGGTTTAGACCAAAATCCATCATCTTAAGGACATAACTGAAATTCCCAATGGGTATTTGGTACCTTAACATTCTAAAATCATGCTAAGTCACCCTAAGTAATACCCGGCGCTCTACTCTATTGGTGACTTGATCCCATGGGGCGATGAGCGTAAATACTGTGGCGGCGCTTTAACAGTTGCACCTAATGTTGCAGCGGCATGCCAAGGCCAATGGGGGTCATAGAGCATAGTGCGAGCAAGCGCGATAGCATCGGCCTGCCCTTGTGCCAAAATCGTTTCCGCTTTATTAGCGTCTGTAATTAATCCCACGGCAATCACAGGTGTGTTTACCTCACCTTTAATGGCTTCGGCAAAAGGCACTTGAAAGTGCTCAGCGACAGGAATTTGTTGCAGCGGACTTAACCCACCAGTACTCACATGAATAAAATCGCAACATCTGCTCTCTAATGCTTTTGCCAACACTAGGCTTTGGGCTAAATCCCAACCACCCTCGACCCAATCGGTTGCCGAAATTCGCACACCGAGTGCCATTTTAGGCGATATCACAGCCTTAATGGCGTCAAACACGGCCAACAACAAGCTCAGTCGATTCTCTAAACTGCCACCATATTTATCGGTACGTTGATTCGATAACGGAGATAAAAATTGGTGTAACAAATAACCGTGGGCAGCATGAATTTCAATCGCATCAAGCCCTAATCGTTCGGCTCTTTGCGCCGAACTGACAAATGCCAAGATAAGCTCATCAATTTCATCAAAGGTCATCGCACTCGGTAATGCAGTGCCTTCATTAAAGGCCTGCGCGGAAGGCGCTATCGTCTGCCAACCGTTATGTTCGTCGGGTGCAATAGCGCCGCCACCTTCCCAAGGTTTTCGAGTTGATGCTTTACGCCCCGCATGGGCAAGCTGTATCGCCATCGGCATATTTGAGTATTTACGGATAGACTTGAGGGTTTTATCTAAGGCGGCTTCCGTTTTGTCATCCCATAGGCCTAAATCTGCATAGGAAATTCGGCCATTGGGCAGAACGGCGGTAGCCTCTAAAATGAGCATTCCCGCGCCCGATAACGCCATGCTCCCTAAATGAATCGTATGCCAATCGGTTGCTTGGCCGTTTTCAGCCGAATACTGACACATGGGCGCGATAATAATGCGGTTCGCTAACTCAAGTTGACCTAAGGTTAAAGGCGAAAATAATAAACTCATTGTCATTCCTTTTAATACAAACCGTGATTGGCTTTATGATGGTGAACTGGCGATGCTATCTCGCGTGGATAAAATCGGTGCAGTAATTAATGGCCAATCAATGGCAAACTCAGCACTGTTCCAAGCGACAACGCTTTCATCTTCAGGATCATAGTATTGGGTACATTGATAAATAACCTCAGCATAATCACTGAGAACATAAAAACCGTGAGCAAAGCCCGGTGGGATCCACATTTGCAGATGATTCTCTGCAGATAGCACTCGCCCAACCCATTTCCCATAGGTGGCCGAGTCGGGCCTTATATCGACGGCCACATCAAAAATGCTCCCTGCACAGACCCGCACTAACTTACCCTGCGGTTTACGCCGTTGAAAATGCAAGCCTCGCAGGACATTACGTTGCGAACGGCTGTGATTCTCCTGCACGAACACACATGACTCGAATCCCCGCTGTGCAAAGCAGGCATCAAAATAGGATTGCCTAAACGTCTCCATAAAGAAACCGCGTTCATCCCCAAAGACTTGCGGTTCAAACACTAGCACTTCGGCTAACTCAGTTGTGCTACATTTCATCAAAAACCTGCTTATCGAGTAAGCCGAGCAAATACTCACCATAACCACTTTTGAGTAAAGGCTGAGCTAATTCAACTAATTGCTGCGCATTGATCCAACCGCTGCGAAATGCAGTCTCTTCTGGGCAATTGATCTTTAGACCTTGTCGTTTCTCAATGGCAGCAACAAATTGTGTCGCCTCGGCCATCGCATCCGGCGTGCCAGTATCTAACCAAGCTGTCCCCCGCCCTAGAATATCGACGCGCAATTCTCCCAAGGCTAAGTAACGAGTGATAACATCGACAATCTCTAACTCGCCCCTTGCCGAAGGTAAAACCGTTTTTGCAAATGCGGCCGCGCGGCCGTCAAAAAAGTACAACCCAGGCATAGCGTAACGAGAGCGTGGATGATGAGGTTTTTCTTCAATAGAAAGCACCTTACCTGCACCATCAAACTCAACGACACCGTAAGCGTTAGGATTCGCCACATGGTAACCAAAAACGGTCGCCCCAGCTTGGGCTTGCCAAGCATATTGCAAATTTGCCGCTAAGTGCTGACCATAGAATAGATTATCCCCAAGAATAAGCGCACAGGCCTCACCCGCTAGAAATGGCTCAGCAATGATGAGCGCTTGCGCCAATCCCTTCGGAGAGGCTTGCTCGGCATATTGCAGCTTAAGTCCCCAATGACTGCCATCGCCGAGTAATCCATGGAATAGCGGCAAATCGTGGGGAGTGCAAATAATCAAGATATCCCGAATATCAGCCTGCATCAGGGTGACAAGTGGATAATAAATCATAGGTTTATCGTAAATGGGCAGTAATTGCTTACAAACAACCTGCGTCATAGGATAAAGACGCGAGCCAGTACCGCCCGCCAGTAAAATGCCTTTTCTCATTGAAATATTTAAGATTGATAAGCTAGGTGAAGTGTCCAGATTGTAGCATATAAAAGACGACGAGCCGGAAGAACGGATGACAGGAGATGAGTCAGTCGATTAACAAAAATAATGGCGCAATAGCCGTTTGTATTCCAAGCACTAAAAGCCATTTAGCTTCTATTAAGATGAATGAATCCTCTGTTCCATAAAGATAAGCGCATTTGCTGAACCTAGCGATCACCAACCTACACCCTTGCTACTGCTCGGGGATAAATATCTCAATACGTAACCCCTGATTCGGCGCTGAGAAGAGAGAAACATTACCATTGAGCTTTTGAGTGACCAGATTATAAATAATCGACATCCCCAAACCTGTGCCACCACTTTGGCGCGCAGTGGTGAAAAATGGCTCGAATGCTTTGGCTTTCACTTCATCGGACATGCCGATGCCATTGTCTTGATAAGTCATCTTGATCTGTGCACCCTCCTTTTCAACCATAATGACAATTTGTTTATCTCCGACAAAATCATCAGGGAAAGCGTGGCGAAAACTGTTAGCGACTAAATTGGTAAAAATCTGAGCGATGGCGCCGGGGTAGGAATCAATGAAAATATTGTCATCGAGTTCGACTCTTAAAGTGATGTTTTTCTTACGCATTAAGGGCTTTAATGAACTAAATATTTGGAAAATATAATTCTTTAAATTAAAGCGCTCACGTTCCAATATCGATTGATCTGCGGCAGTGCGTTTAAAGTTATGAACAAGTTCTGCGGCGCGGGAAAGATTACGTTCAATTAAACATAAACCGTCCTGCATTGTATTGATAAAACTGACAAACTTATCTTCATCGAGGTCGTTTTGCTCGAATGACCCTTTTAGTAGCGATAACTCATCCAAACAATGGGTCACGGATGTTACCGCGATACCCAGTGGCGTATTCACCTCGTGAGCAACACCGGCAACTAAGCTACCTAAGGCGGCCATTTTTTCATTTTCAATTAAGTGCTTTTGGGTCGATTTTAAGGTCGATAGTGCCGTCTCAAGTTCTGTTGTTCGCAGTTCAACTTGATGCTCCAAATCGGTATTGATGAGTTTGAGCTGTTGTTGGTATTCGAGGATCTCTTTGGCACTCATGGCTCGACCAAAGAGATCGGCCAGTGCCGAAGCAAACGCCTTTTCATCCCGCGTCCATTCCCTCGCCTCACCTTGATGCTCAGAACAAATAATCCCCACCATTTTGCCGTGGTGACGAATGGGACTATCCAGCATAGAGGTGATCTGATTCGGTTTCAGGTAAGTGTCGACAAACTCTTTGGTGGCAGGATCCGTTTGCGCCTTGTTAGCGACAATGGTGCGCTCATTGTCGAGTAAGCTGAAATAATGGGGAAACTGCGCGCGAGTGAGCACTAACGCTTCTTGCGGCTGTTGGTGGTCGAGTAAATAATAACAAGCAATAGTCTGATTATCCTGACCAAACAACCAAATGCCCGCCCGCGTGATCTGTAATCCCTTACAGATTGAACTCACAATAAGTTGTGATGCTTGAATGAGATCGCCCTCATCAATAACCTGAGACTTACTGACATCAAATAGGATTCGATCAAGCATTCGGGTCATAGCGGTTCGTCCGGAATATGGATATGTAGGGAGGCAAACGCATCTAACAGTTTTAAACTCGCTTCACACAATACGGGGTCAAACTGCTTACCCGATTGCGCCAAAATATACTCTCGTACCGCATCGACTGACCACGCCTCTTTATAACTGCGCTTGGAAAGCAACGCATCAATCACATCGACAATCGCCATGAGTCGGCCTTCAATGGGGATTTCTTCCTTAGCAATTCCACGGGGATAACCTTGCCCATCCCAACGCTCATGGTGGGTATAAGCAATTCGGGCACCCATTTTGGCAATAATACGATTTGATCCCGCGAGCAAATTATAGCCTTTCTCAGCATGGGTTTGCATGATCGCCCATTCCTCGGCATCAAGCTTGCCCGGCTTATGCAAAATACTCTCAGGGATACCTATTTTACCCACATCGTGCAGCGGCGCAGCATATCGAATCGTTTCGATAAAGTCCGCGTGCATGCCGATGGCAATCGCGAGCATTTCAGTCATGCGCGCAACCCGACGTACATGGGCTCCGGTCTCTTTACTGCGCTGCTCAATGGCATCGCCTATGATTAAAATCAGCTCCCTTTGCGTCTGCTGCACATTTTCACGGCCCGACAAATTCTCAAAGGTTAAGCTCACATTCGCCGCAAATAGCTCAAGAATACTGACTTGAAAATCCGTTAATTTAGTGTTGTGCTGCAAGTATAAAATACTGGTGACATGACCACTTAGCTCATAGAACCCAACGTAAATATTGTCACGAACGAGCGAGGTTTTTAGCGCGATAGCCTCGATAATATACTCACGTACATCCCCAGGTAGCGTCTCAACGCTGCCACCTTCACAGTAACTGATCATCTCACCCGTGGCGGCCAGAAGATTCATTTGGGTATCGAGGTAAAGGTCTTGATGATAGCTGGTGAGATAAAGGGCTGAGCTTTCAAGATTGAGTAACTGCAAAGTCTGTTCGAGCACCGCACTGCCAAAATTATGTAATGTATGACTTTTAAGTACCGAGGTGGAGGCAGCAATAACTTTCTCCATCCCCTTCTGGCTTTGCTCGATGATTTTAATATCGCGATAGGAACGCAGTGAAGTGTAGACACAAGACTTAAGCCGAGCCGCGGTAAGCTCTGTTTTGGCCTTGTAATCATTGATATCAAAGTCCCGAATCACTTGATCTTCAGGCGCCTGTCCCGGCTGGCCTGTGCGTAAAATGATGCGGGTGCTGTGATTATTTAATTCAGTACGGATTTTTTGAACTAGCTCTAATCCGGCATGGTCGGTTTCCATGACCACATCAATAAAAGCCAATGCAATATCCGTTTCGGTTTGAAGTAATGCTAAACCTTCAGCGGCGCTGTAACAGGAATAGAACTGTAATACCCGATTATCTAAGGTCAGATTTTTTAGAGCAAATCGAGTCACCTCATGGATCCCAGGCTCATCATCAATAATGGCAACTTTCCAAATGCCTTGTTTAGGCTTATGGGATTTATCCTCGATAACATCAGCACTTTTCTTAAATAACGCCACAGAACCACCGTCTACGATGAATAGTTAAGCTTTAGTATAGATTCAATCTCGAAAGTGACTAGTTTCAAAGGATAAATTATCATCTTATTGGTCACAGACTTTAGGCTAATAACTAACACTCACGCCACTTAGAACAAACACAAGTACAACTTAAGCTATTGTTATAAAATAGAAATAGCCAAAGTTAGGCTAAGCCAGCCTTGACGGGTATGATGAGTGCACTTAACCCGTAACACCCCGAAATTCTATTGGAGCCACTATGAACAAATCACTATGTTGCATCGCACTTCTGGCCTTATTTACCACGGCTTGCTCTGAAGCCCCAAAAGAAGACACCGCAGTCGATACAACCCAAGTACAAACAGACGCCGCTAAAACGGTCCCTGTTGGTGATACTAGCCAAAATTCACTCGATTGGGCAGGCAGCTATGAAGGTGTGTTGCCTTGCGCCAGTTGCGAAGGTATTCAAACCCTAATCACATTACAATCTGATAATAGCTTTGTTCAAGAAACGGTTTATTTGGGTAAAGATGAGAAGATTTTAAAACTGATGGGTAAAGCGGCGTGGGATGAGAAAGGCCAAAAAATCACTTTGGAAGATGGCACACAGTATCTGGTCGGTGAAAATCAGCTGATCATGTTAAATACTGAAGGCCAAAGAATTACCGGCGATCTGGCCGCTAATTATGTATTGAAAAAGAAACAGTAACAGAGTGTTTGTTTGAAGAGAGGAATATAGCTATTCGATTCTAAAATCGTGCAGTAACCCTCTAAAGATCAAATGTACTCTGCTCAATCACGGAACGAATAGAAGGCTCAAGGATGAGCAAGCAAATAATTACTGAATCACAGGGTAAAATACAGAGACAAAGGAATGACTTTAGATAAACAAGCGCAACTGATCCGCTATCAAGATTGCCCATCAACGCCATGGAAAAATGGCGGTGGGAGCACAAAACAGCTACTTATTTCGCCCGCCAATGCCGATCTTACTGAATTCGATTATCGGCTCAGCATAGCAAGCATTAGCAGTAACGGACCCTTTTCATTATTTAATGGCATAGACAGACAACTGGTTATCCTAGAAGGTGATGGTGTTGAACTCAGCATCGATAGCCACGAAGGGGAAATACAGATAAATGATCTTGGAGCAGAAGAAAAGATACAGGGAAACACAGATACAACTGAGTATAAACGACTCACGCCCATAAACAGTCCCTTCCGCTTTGCAGGTGAAACCTCAATAACAAGCCAACTATTAGGCAGTAATGTTATTGATTTCAATGTGATGACCAAACGCGGTGCATTTAAAGCACATACTCAAAGGCTTAACTTTGATAGCATATTTATAGAAGAACATGCTGCAATTACACACAACAATAAAAGTGAACACCACAAGACTGAAGCTGACGCAACTATCATCCAACTACTCTGCTGCTTAGATACAATGACATGGGAGCACAATGGCAAGTTCATCAAGATCATGCCCTATGACATGCTTATTATTAGACTAGGCGAAGATATAAAGTTAGTAACGACAATGCCAAGTCGATTACTTAGAGTCACTATTACGGCCTGTAAACCATAAAAGCTATCCTTGCTTCTCAGATTGATCATATTTAGGAACAGTTAAATTTAGCTATAAACATAGTTGTAGAAATTGCCTCGATAATTAACTAAACAAAATGTCTTAGCTTCTACTGCACTGAATAAGTAGCTTCAAATAATATGTAACCTCAAATTTCCCCATGCTCGCTAGCGGTACAAATCTGCAATATTAATCAATTTACGATTTATGATACCGAGCCACTATCCACTCGACCGTTTTACTAAGGCCTGAATCAAAGGATTCTAATTGTTGCCAACCAAGCTCTCGCTGGATCTTGCTAGCATCAATAGCATACCGAACGTCATGCCCTGCTCTGTCAGTAACATGTTCTATCAAACTGCGAAAACCAACACCATCAGCCGCAAGTGCTTGTGCATGAGTGGGTACTAACTCCTCAAGTAAATCGCATATTTGATGTACGACTTCAAGATTACTCCGCTCATTAGTACCACCAATATTATAAGTCTCCCCCACCTTACCCTGGGTCACCACGAGAAACAACGCCCGTACATGGTCATCAACATACAACCAATCACGAACTTGTTGACCATTGCCATATACAGGTAACTGCTTGCCAGCTAATGCATTCAACACCATTAACGGGATCAATTTCTCAGGATATTGAAAAGGCCCATAATTGTTAGAGCAGTTAGTGATGACTATCGGTAAACCATAGGTGCGATGCCAAGCTCTAACAAGATGGTCCGCCGATGCCTTGCTCGCCGAATAAGGAGAGCTGGGAGCATAAGCTGTCGTCTCAGAAAAGAGCCCCGTATCACCAAGTGAACCGTAGACCTCATCGGTAGAAATATGATGGAATCGAAACACTTTTTGCTTGTCGTCAGTCAAGCCTTGAAAGTAACAACGACTAGCCTCAAGCAGTATATAAGTGCCAAAAATATTGGTTTGAATAAATTCGGCAGGACCATTAATTGAGCGATCAACATGGCTTTCGGCCGCCAAATGCATCACCACATCTGGCAGATAATCCTGAAATACTTGATCTAATTTCGCTCTATCGCAGATATCAGCCTGAGTAAAATGATAGCGATCACTATCGGCAATAGATGCTAAGGACTCGAGATCACTGGCATAGGTCAACTTATCGAAATTGATCACAACACACGTCGTTTGCTCAATCAGCATCCGGACCAAAGCAGAACCGATAAAGCCTGCACCATCGGTAACGAGCACTCGCATATCGCCTACCCCAAAAATAAAAAGCATTAAAATAAAAAAGCCAGAAAGTATACAACTTTCTGGCTTGAAAAAATCAGCATAATAATATTCGAAAGGACATTTAGCGCCGTTAGGCTTCACAGAGTCCTGAGTTAAGCTGCTCGAACCACATCTGCAATATATTCTGCTTGAGTCTGCGTCATTATAGTATCAGTCGATTCGACCATTACCCGAATAAGCGGCTCTGTACCCGATTTGCGCAGCAACACACGCCCTTGGTCACCTAAAATCCCTTCGGCTTTAATCACAGCTTGCTGAACGCTACTTGTCGCTAAAATGCTATCAGCATCAGCTGTGGCTAAACGTACATTTATCAACACTTGCGGAAGTTTAGTCATGCCAGCTTTAATCTCAGACAAACTTTTTTGAGACTCTAATACAGCTTTAAGTACCTGTAAGGATGCAACAATACCATCACCCGTTGAAGCATGCTGCAAACTCAATATATGACCTGACCCCTCACCGCCGAGTTGCCAACCAGTTGCTTTAAGCTGTTCAACCACATAACGGTCGCCCACCTTTGCACGCACAAAGGGAATATCCATTTGCTTAAGCGCCAGCTCTAAACCTAGATTTGACATTAAGGTACCAACCACGCCACCCGTCATTTCACCTTTGCTGTAGGCAGCCTGGGCAAGAATAAATAAAATCTCATCACCATCAACCACATGTCCATTGTGATCGACAAATATGACACGGTCAGCATCACCATCAAGCGCAATACCTAAATCAGCTTCATGTACCATAACCGCAGTTTGCAAACTGTCTAAATACGTCGCCCCACAGTGATCATTAATATTCACGCCGTTAGGTTTATCATTGATACTAATCACTTCAGCACCAAGTTCACGGTAAACATTGGGCGCGATATGGTATGCGGCGCCATGGGCGCTATCGACGACAATCTTCAATCCCGCTAAAGACAAATGATTTGGAAAAGTGCCTTTGCAGAACTCAATATAACGACCGGCAGCATCATCAATACGGCGCACTTTGCCCAGCTTTTCAGAAGAAACACACTGCATTGCATTCTGGTTAAGCGCCTTGTCTAACAAGGCTTCGATTTCAAGTTCTTGGGCATCATTTAACTTAGTGCCGGTATTAGAAAAAAACTTAATACCATTATCATAAAATGGATTGTGCGATGCGCTGATCACTACGCCTGCGTCAGCACGAAATGTAGAGGCTAAATACGCCACCGCGGGTGTCGGCATAGGGCCAATAAGCGCAACATTCACGCCCGCAGCAGAAAACCCTGCTTCCATTGCCGACTCAAGCATATAACCACTACTACGGGTATCTTTACCGATAAGTACTTCTTTCGTTCCGCTAGACGCCAGCACAGTACCCGCAGCCCAACCTAACTTCATCGCAAAATCAGGCGTAATTGGAAACTCACCGACCTTACCACGCACACCGTCAGTACCAAAATACTTCCTAGACATGAAAAATCCTTTAACGAATGATAAAAAGCAAAATGCCAATTCAAATGAATTGGCATTTAAAAACAAACTATTTATAAAAGCTATTATCTACGAAACCAAGTCAACAGTTGCCATACATTAGATAAGGCCCAATTATACGCAGCAAAAATAGCTAAAAAAGCAATAAACATAATCGATTCAGGAATATGCGCTATATCAGCGGCGACACCTATAACAGCAAGCAATAATGATGCTAGAGAGATACGGATCAATGTCTGCTTACGATTGTAGCCAGCACGTTCGAATATATGATGCAAATGGTCTCTATCTGGCTTGAATGGCGACATACCTTTTTTTACACGTCTATACATAATTGCAGTCATATCCATGAGTGGAATGGCAATTAAATATAACGCTGTTACAGGGCTAAACACACTCCTATCAGGTTGAGTACCAACAACAAGCATCCAGACAACAGTCAAACCAATGAGCATACTTCCGGCGTCACCCATGAAGATTTTTTCGAAAGAAGGAAATGGCCATTTCAAATTAAAAAGTAAGTAACCAACAATCGCGCCAATAAACAGCAGAGGTAACATAAACCAGCTGTTACCAGCCCAATAAAACAAAAAAGCTAAAGATGAAAAGGTCACTAAACTCAGCATACCCGCCAAACCATCAATACCATCAACCATGTTAAAAGCATTGATTGCACCAATGACTGCTAAAACTGTAACGACAATGCCTACATAGCCTAATTTAAATTCAAAAAAATGCAGAATGTGGCCAAATGATGTTAAATACAGTCCTGCACCAAAGATCAATATGGATGCAGTAATCACCTGAGCAGCAATTCTCACCCGAACAGAAAGATCATATCTATCGTCAAGGACACCGAGAAAAAGGATTAAAGCTGCTGAAATCAGATATAGGTTAAAAACTTGACTCTGCTCAATCACAATACTAGAAACAAGTAACACACTACAGTAGATAGAAATGCCACCTATCAAGGGGATAGCCCCTACATGTAACTTACGCTCATTCGGTAAATCAACTAAACCGACACGTTGAGCAATTGGGTTAAACACTTTAATCGCAACACAGGTTAAGCAAAACACAGTAACAAGCGGTATGAGGCATTCCATAATCTCTTCCTTAAGCCAAATACATCATAAAAATGACTTTAAAAACATTTTTTTACAAAAAATGACACGCGATTATAGCAGTAATATATGAAACAGATAAGCCGTAAGAAATAGAAAAATTTATTGTTCGAGTTAAGTCATTAAATGGACTTAGTAAATTTAAAGTCTCTACGCAAAAATGTAGTGATGCGCCATATACTATTCAAAAAGATAAAATACAAACTAAAAGTGACTAAGAACGCAAAAAACATAATATTTTCATTTACTTTAGCAAGCTCAGACCAAATACCGATTGCAGCCATAACGGCTGCTGCAGTACAAATAACTAATAAAGACATGTTGGAGGATAAACCCAAACGTTGACAAATATGATGTAAATGCTCTCGGTCTGGCTTAAACGGCGATTGTCCTTTGCGAATACGGCGGATCATAATGCACACCATATCCATAAGAGGTAAAGCAATTAACCAAAGTGCGGTAACAGGCCGGATAGCAATAGTTTGCTCACCTTGACTTGCCACAATCAGTAACCAAATGACGGTAAATCCTATAAAAATACTGCCCGCATCACCCATAAACACTTTATAGCGTTTACCAAACGGAAACCCTAAATTTAACATGATGTATGGCAGCATAGCGGTCACAAGCAGTGCACAAAAAGTAGCAAAACTATACATACCATTAAAATAAAACAGAATGCCTAAGCCACCAAAAGTCACAGATGCTAATCCACCCAATAAACCATCAATACCATCGACCATATTAAAAGCGTTGATTGCACCAATCACTCCAACCACAGTTAACACATAACTAGCAACTTCAGGGATACGTATCGCATCGCTACCCATTAAATAGCCAAGGTTATGCAAACTACGCTCACCGAGCACAATCATCAGCATCGAAACCGCAGCTTGGACAACAAGGCGAAACTTAAAGCTAATATCATAGCGGTCATCAACCGCACCGACAATCACGAGGATAAAAGCACATCCGGCATACAATTGCGGAGCCAGCAATAATTCAGAATTCAGGAACAAAGCCAAAATCATGGTACAAAAGACCGAAATTCCTCCCACTAACGGAATCTGACCCGTATGATGCTTTCGCTCATTGGGCTTATCCACTAAACCAATACGTTGGGCTATTTTGCGAAAGACAAATAAACTGATAAACGAAACGAAAAACACAAATAAAAAAGCGGTGTTTGTTGACATAAAACAACTCTAGAAGTTATTACTGAAATTGATAACAAGCAATTAGAACATATAGGTAATCAAACTAAAATGTAAACTACAGCAGCAATTAAAACAAGGTTAATTACGCATAAATTAAAAAACAGGCATTGAAATATAGATATGAAAGAATTAAGCGATAACGCATTTAAGCATGGACAAACTAATCTGGTTTATTTATAGGCGAGCAAAATAAAATATTTTTTATTTTATAGTAACGCCAAACTAAATTCGAGTAAATTGCCTTTGACAAATATTTACCTTTAGAATCACCGCCCAAATGATGAACCAAAGTAACTTCTTCATCATAAAGAACCACGTACCTATTACAAAGTAATCTATGATAAAAGTCCACATCTTCACAATAAAGCGGATATGCTTCATTAAATCCACCAACACTTAAGAAATCTACCTTCCTTAGAATAATTGCTGCAGCAAAAAACCAATCTTTATTGCGAGGATAACTAAAGCCATCATGATTTAACTTAAACATCAATAAACGCTTTAGCTGACCTATTATATTGGGCCACTCATTATAATGAACTTGATCCGAAAAATCAGAATTTAATAATTTTGGATAAACTATAGCCTGAAGATCTAAACTAATATATTTATCAAAAACGGAACTATTAAAAAACTCAACATCAGGATTTATTATGAATATTTTTTCATATTTTGCATTGGCAACCGCTAAATTATTGTTTTCACTAAAAGATTTTAACTTATGATTCCTAATCAAATTAATAGTTAAAAAATCATTTTCACATAAAAAATCGAAATCAGAAAGAACAAACTCATTTTTATTATCGACTATTATTAACTCACATGTATTCAACCAATACTTGTCGATACTTATGACTAATTTTTTTATATCCTCAAAGTGACCATGAGAAACTGTTATAAAACTAAAAAAATTATACTTTTCCATTTTTCCCCTTAGTTAATATCCCTAGCATTAAAAACAGAAGTAAATTGATAAATGTAGAAAAACCTATAGGAATAATTAAGCAGGCAACAAGATACCCGACAAAAATAATAAAAACATTTTTATTCAAACTATAGACATACGAACTAAACACAATTAAAAATAACAAATATTGTACTGTTCCAAGTTCTATCATATTTGCGAGCAAAGATCCCTCTGAATAGTGATAATATTTTAAATTAAAATCATAACCAGCCCAACCAGATGCACCTAGACCTAAGCCAAAAGGGTATTCAAACAAATACATTATAGTTTCGAATGCATTTGAATGATGTGTCGAAGATGAACCATCACTGATAAAATATTTATCGACAAAAGAAAAATTGAAAGACAAAAGAAAAACTGCTAAAAATAAAAATAAAAACACTAACAAAGACTTTTTGCATAGCTTATTCAAACTTTTCATGTCAGATAAATAAAACATAAAAAATGTTAAAACAGTAACAATCCACATAGTTCTTGATAAAGTTAAAATCATCATTAAGAAAGAAACTGCAATATAAAAATTTATTACTTTAGTTCTCGAACTCTCAATATAAGAAAAATAAAATAAAAGATAAAATGATAACGCTCCAAACTCTAAAGGTGAAATAAAAAAGGAAATATTCCTTACAAAAATCCCAAATGAATAAAAATAACCATACTCACTTATTTCTAAATAATTCATGGTTTCTTTTATCATTTGACTTTCAAAAAAAATGAATGAACAAGTACCAATTAAAGATATCCAAAAAACAATAACCATCAACTTTGAATACTGTTTTAAATTAAAAAATAAATACCCAGAAATAAAAAACAAGAGAAATTTCAAATAATACAAAAATTGCTTAATCGAAATTAATAAATTATCATTGACGAAAAAACCTATAACTAAAAAAACACACAAATAAGAAAACAAAAAAAACAAACAATAAAAAACCGTGTTATTTAATCTAGCATTACAAATCAAAGTAAAAAAAACACAAAGAAGAAGAAAAATAAAGCTAAAATCTAACGTCTTAAAACCTATCATTAAATAGATAGGAAAGAACAAGAAAAAGGAAATAACAACATAATAAGGTATAGATTTCATATTCAGAATATAGCCTTAAATATAATACGACCTACCTTAATAGAAAATACGCAAAAATAAATAGAGGCAAATTGTAAACAGTTAAAAGGCATTATAGACTTGAGCATTTTCCAAATCAAAAAAGGTTTGTATACATGCTTTTTAAAGTTTGAAACATGAAAAAAAACACTTTTATCATTAATACCGACTGAGTTATTGGCATGCTGCCTATAGAGTACCAATGGTGTTTTAACGTAATTAATGGTGCCAAAAACTAAAGCATTAATAACGATCCACCAATCGTGCATTATTATTTTCTCAGGCATTAAGCCTATCAGATCAACTAACGGTTTATTGATAATTAGAGAACAGCCCGGTATTATGTTATCGACAGATAAAAATTTAGCATTTGAATATTGCTCATTTACAACAGATACTTTTGTAATAAATGAAGAATCTATTTCTTTTAAGTCACCATCAACAACAATTAAGTCTGAAAATAATAAAATTGGATAATTTGAATTGGGCCCCGCAGCATTAATGAGACTAGTTAATTTATTTTCTAACCAGATATCATCCTGATCGCAAAATGCTAAAAAATCATATTCCAAGTTATAGTCAAGCAACTCATTATACGCTAATCTGAAACTCTCAGATGCAGAGCCCGATGATTTGTAACGTTTAATCACATTAAATTTATTTGGATTTTTATCCTGGTATTCTCTACATATTTCAAAAGTTCGATCTTTAGATAGATCATCAAAGATATAACAAAACCAATTAGTGTGAGTTTGATTTAAAAGCGAATCCAATTGCTCACTAATGTATTCTGCACCATTGTATGTAGCTAAAATTATTATTACTTTGTTACACATTATCTAATAGCTCGTTAAGAGCGCCCCCTCTGGAAGACCAAGTTGAACCGACCAAAAAGTCATGCGCTGAATCAAAGTCGTATAAAGTAAGCCTACTGCAAATTAAATCATTTAATATACCATTGAAGCTGTGTTGATCAGTGTAAAAATGAACAAATTCTGAAAAGCGTGATATTTCATTATAATAACAACAAATTATTGGTTTATTGAATGAGATATACTCATAAAGTTTAACAGGGTCAACAGACTCAATTAATTTATTTACAATGAACGGCATAATTAAAGCATCACTTGACAACGCTACACTTTTTATCTGATCGTGCTCTAAGATACCTTTATATATAATATTACCTGAAAAGTGTGAGCTATTTACTTCTTTTGGTCCATATACATGAAACTCAACTTTATCAGATGCTTGAGATAACATTGAAAAATCAAACCAATCAGCAATAGTACCTATATAAGATACTATAAGTTTAGGCTTTGGCTTAGATTTAAGGTTATTCATTTTCACTTTTGCAGATAAATGATTTGATACGAAGCTATCTTTAACGCCATTTCGGATTATGGTGATATTTTTTTGAGTGTATTTACTTAGTTTTTTCTCTAAAGAATGACTTGATGCAAGAATATGAACATTTTCCGCTTCACATAATTTTTTTTCATAAAAATCATATAAAGAAGCTCGAGAATCATTTTTTCCAAAGAAAGAAGAATGATCATCCATACAATCATATATAACTTTGTTTATCAAATCCTTTATAAGAGGATAGAATTCTGGATGGGTAATATAAATAAAATCATAATTCTCTTTTTGGATCAATTTTTTGATAAAAATTTTTTGATAAAAATTATTTATTACAAATAAGATTTTATACCTATTCTTTAATGGGATTTTTTTTAACTTTTTAATATTCATAGATAAAGCTACTTCAGTAGCTTTGTAATTTTTTTGTAGATTATGCTTACGAAAAGAAGGTTGATAAAACACATCAACATGATGCTTTTTAGCTAGTTCTTCAGCTAGAAACTGTGGCCTTTGTTTTATCCATAACCAATCGATATGGCACAAATATAGTATTTTCATTATTGCATCATCTCATAAAAGGTACTAAAAAAATTTTCCCAAGATTTCACTTTTTCATTTTGCAATTGTTCTTCTGAAAAACTTTCTTCAATTACAAATTCATCCAGGCAAAAGATCTAAAAAGTAAATAGTTTTATAGTAATAGCTAATTGCTGTTTTAGGAGTTAAGTTAGCTGAGTCATACATTACTGATTGTTTTAATGGCTGTTACAGGCAAGCATTACTTATAAATATATAGTCTGGCATGATGTCAAAAATCGAGAATTTGAACAGGAATTCTCAGTATTGAGGTTGCACAGCATCTTGAGTGAAACAAACAGCAGCAGCTAAATCATGGACTAAGGATCCTCTTAGAAGGCATCTGTTCAAGCACTAGATAATGCAATAACCCTTATTACTAGCCAATAAACTTAATAAACTCCATTAATTAACGATGCGTCAGTCATAGCTTGTAGAAAACACAGCTAATATTTTTCATCTTTATACTGAATTCTATCCTAAATGACAGTAAGCTAGCGATTAAATTTCAAACCATCTATAAAACCTTTAAAAACATTTATCAAAGGTTGAACTAATCTTGACTTTAACGAAATTTTTAAACCTAAAATGAACATTTTAAAAAGATAAATAATAATATCATACTTTTTGAAGCGTTTCGGAAACTTAAATTTCAACAAGAAAGAGTTTCTTGACAAATAATATAGCGCGTTTATTGTTCTTGATAAACTGTTAGTCTCCCTTAAAATTGATATAGAAGGAAGTGAATATAACTCATAACCTGCATCTTTAATTCTAAAGGATAAATCAACTTCCTCCCAATATAAGAAATATCTTTCATCAAAAAGCCCTATTTTATCTAAAACCTCTCTGGAAATAAGAAATAAAGATCCTGCAACATAGTCAGTTTTACAAAAATCTGATTCTAGATCACACTTCCACTTTTGGCTAAATCCTGACATCATTATATAACGATATAAAACAGTCCCATTTTCATTATGTGCAGCGGTCATTGCAGCGCCAAACTTTTCCAATCCTCTAGCACCAAGCAAACTATGAATAACTTTTGCTGAAAGTGAAACATCTGGATTAGCGATGATAACATCTCCATCTAAATTGTTTTTTTTCAAATACTCATAACCAGCATTGTTGCCACCAGCGTAACCTAAATTACAACCATTATTGACCACATGTAATTCATGATAATTACAAATACATATCATGTCTATTGCTTGCAAGCTTCTACTGTCATTGTTAATGACGATAATACGGAGAACTTCTTTAATCTCGTTAATTTCTTGCAATCTTTTTTTTATACTATTAAAACTTTGCCAGTTCAATAGAAATATATTAACCATTTAAAATGCCTTTTTAACCGCTAACCCAGACAAAGTTAGTTTTGAAAAAAAATATGCATGAAATTATAGCTAACAAACTAGCAAAATCACCTGCAACAAATCCAAATACTGGACTCTAATAGCCAAAATTTCAAAAAAGAAATAACAGGGTCAGGTCTTTCATTTTGACTAAGCCATTTAGGTCTATACGCAAGCGCTGATTACTAACTCGCGGCAACAATACGACTCAACAATGAGTAATATACAAAAGTAATAAGCTCAGGATTAATTATCTCAGCAAACACACGGTTGTATTGCCGCATGCCTGGGTTTAAATTAGCAACAGGGGTTAGGGATTAGCCAACAAAAATACCCCAAAGTTGTTAAGTAAAAAATTATCTTTCAAATGAGACATTCAAAATATGACCAATTAATTTAAATTACAATTATTTTTTAGAAATTGTTCCAAGGACTTGAACTGCGCCTGTTGCATTTCTATTTTAGAAATATCCCAATTCCACCACTGTATACTTTCCAATGCTTTAATTTCAGCATCACTGAACCTGAACTTAATATGCTTACTAGGTATACCACCAACAATACTATATGATTTAACATCTTTAGTCACAACAGCACCAGCAGCAACAACGGCACCATTTCCTATCGTAATGCCAGGCATAATTTTCACGCTTTCACCAATCCAAACATCTGAACCAATGACAACCTGAAAAGAATCTCTAATTAAAGTTGTTTCAGGATAAATGCAGTCAAGATTAAAAGAGAGCTGCAATGCCTTCATCAAAGGTGCATCGCCCCTATGAAAGGCCGGATGAGTTGAAACGTATTGTGACGTTGGATGATTATTAGTCACAATCCTAACGTCATTTGCAATTGATGTAAATCTTCCGATATCTGCATTTTGCAAGTTACAGTTATCACCAATATATGTAGCAAAACCAATCTTGCTATTAACTATATTCGTTCTCTTCCCCACAGAATTAGACCCTTCAAACTTCGTGTTCTCACTAAAGTTAACAAAAGGAGTCAGATGAATTAGGTGACGCTTAAAGAAAGCATATAACCTAACAAAGAGAAAAAGCCTTTTTAAAAAATTCACTAAACCTCCCAAAAGCTCTCACTATTTAAATTATAATCAACCGATATTTTGGTAAAGACTCATAATTTCTTTGTTATGTGCACTAATAGTCTTAGTAGACTTAACGTTGGAAGTAAGTTTCTGTAATTTTTCTCCGAAATTGTCAGAGTTCATAACAGAAACAATTTTTTCAAAATTAGAAAAATCTTTATCAATAACAAGTCCATTGAGATCATTTTCTACAAAATCTGGAATTCCTCCCATTTCAGTACATAAAACAGGAATGCCATTATTCAAAAATTCAAATACAACTTGTGGTGCATTATCTTCCCATATGGGTAATACCAAACCTAAGTCAACTTTTTCTAATATACTTGCTAGTTCATCTTGTTTATATTTCCCTTTATATGTAATTACATCAATTGTTTCTATTGTAGGGATATAAACATCATCAATTAAGCCATAAAGTTCAATTTTGTATTTTGATTTATCTAAAAATTGAGCTAGCTTTAAAATAACTTCAGCCCCTTTATACTTACTAAAACTTCCAATAAAACCTAATACAATTCTCCCACCGGGTATAAACTTCTTTTTTAACGGAGTATTTGCGGTAACATTCCCAATATGATTGACAATAAAATTGTCATTATCAATTCCATTACTTAAGTATATTTCTTTTACTCTATTTGATACGGAAATCAACAAGTCTACTGATGCCAATCTATCTCGAATATAATCAAAATCTTTCTCATTTTTGCTATGAGTAAAAAATTTAACAATTCCGTTTTTTACTCGTTGATTTAGCTTACCCAATAGATGCCTTGTATAAATATTTGTTTCTAACTTTGAGATGCAAGAGTTGCAATTCTTACCAAAGTTAGAGTTAAGACACAATTCATCCTTATTATTCATCATTGTAATTCTTTTGCAGATATATGAATAATCATGAAGACTCACAACAACCTTACACTTTCTCCTTGCCAACTCCAATATTGACCATGGCAGGTCAATCATCATATGAACATGAATAATATCTGGATTAATATCATCTAGGATGATTTCTAACTTTTCATAGTCAGAATTATCTAAACATGAATTTAAATGAAATGGCTTTAACCTATTATAAGTTCTAATAACATTGAAATTAAAACACTCCAACTCTTCAACTTTACTTGATGAGTCAATAACATAAACATCATGACCATACTCAGCTAACTCACTAGATAATGCTCTAACATAATTTGTTATCCCACCATTATGTGAAATCTTATAGCCACTGCAGATTTGAACTATCTTCATATCACTCATGCACCTCAACACAATTAAGAGCAGACCGAATCACTTGATGCATATCGTAATATTTATATTCAGCCAAACGACCACCAAATATTATGTTATGTTCTTGTTTTGCGAGTTGACGATATTGCTTGAAAAGTGTCATATTTTTATCATCATTAACTGGATAGTATGGCTCATCACCTAACTTCCACTCCATAGGATACTCTTTAGTAACTACGGTGTGGTCAGCCTCAACAGGATCAAAATGTTTATGTTCAATGATACGAGTGAATGGCACTTCAGCTTCTGTATAGTTAACTACAGCGTTACCTTGATAACTGTCAACATCAATTCGTTCATGTTCAAAACGCAAAGAACGATATTCAAGCTGCCCGTAACAATAATTAAAGTACTCATCTATGGGACCAGTATAGATAATATCTTCAGCCAAAGAACGATAATAATCGCGCTGAGCTAAATAGTCCACACCCAACTTAACCTCGATTCCAGCAAGCAATTTTTCAATTAACTTTGTATATCCGCCAATTGGAATACCCTGATATTTATCTGAAAAATAATTGTTATCAAAGGTAAATCGCACGGGTAAACGTCGGATAATAAAGGCTGGTAATTCTGTTGCCTTACGTCCCCATTGTTTTTCAGTGTAGCCCTTAATCAGCTTTTCATAAATATCTCGGCCCACTAAAGAGATAGCCTGCTCTTCAAGGTTAGTTGGTTCTTTACCTGACATTTCAGCTTTTTGTTCATCAATCTTGGCCATTGCCTCTGCTGGCGTCTTCACCCCCCAAAGCTGATAAAAGGTGTTCATGTTAAATGGCAAATTATATAACTTGCCATCATGCATAGCCAAGGGGGAGTTGGTAAAGCGATTAAATTCGACAAATGAATTCACATAATCCCAGATATCTTTATCATTGGTATGAAATATATGTGCGCCATATTTGTGTACCTGAATGCCATCTTGATCTTCGGTATATACATTACCACCGATATGATCACGCTTTTCAAGCACTAAAACACGTTTACCTTTTTTATGCAGCTCATGGGCACATACTGCGCCAAACAAACCCGCACCTACGATTACATAATCATACTTCATTCAAATTACCTTTAAATAGAGGGATTTTTTTCTTGATGATCACCACTATCATTATAGTGGTAACAATAATCTCTGTTAGCAACACCGATGTTGCCGCACCAACTTCCGCATAAAAATACGTCAATGGTAAGATCAAAATGACGTTAATTATGCCTGCCGTCATTAATATTTTGCTAAAAATTGCTTTATACCCTAATACCAGCAGTGTTTGCATTCCGAATACATTGCTTAACCCAATAACAAATGGCAGCCATGCCATTAGCATTAACACAGGGACTGCTGCATCATATTGCTCACCATAAGCGAGAGAAATCAACAATGGTGCGGTCATAAACATTACAAGACTCAAAACGAAGGTAAATATTCCCTGCCATTTCAAAATTTCACGAATAAGCAAAAAACCTTCTCGTTTACTTTTTGCCATAGTCGCATTGACTCGTGGATACAATGCTTGAAAAAATGGAGTGATTAATCCAAGCATAGCCAGGCGCAACTTATCTGCTGCGACAAAATAACCGACGGCAATTGGACCGCTGATAAAACCTAAGATAACCGTTGTGCTGGTTGTATATAAACTAATTGCCGCAGTGGATATAAATATATGCCAACCATCACGCAACATTTCGGCTAAATCTGTTAATGTTGGTTTATACCAGACCACCCATCTTTGCAGCCAAACAAAATAGAGGCTAATGCAACCGGCTAAAATTGTCGTCAAACTGGTAATAAGTGCAGCCACATATGCGTGCTCAGGTTTATTGACAAATATAAAAATCAATGGAATCGCTAATAAACGGGCTGTGATATTGGATATGGCAATCCAGCCCATTTTTTCTTTACCTTGAAAAAGCCAAGTTGGGAATAATACGTTACCCAAAACCATTAATAAGCCAGAGTAAATTATTATCGATACATCATTGAGCTTTGGCACCCAATAAATGGCCGCACTCACTACTAGCAGACTAAACAATGCCATACCCGCTTTGCAACCAAGTACATTCCAGAATAATTTGCTAACTTTCTGCTTGTCACCACGATGAACGGCTATTTGCTGCGTTGCTGACAAGTTAAAGCCATAATCGGTTAGCATGCAGCAATATTGCACAATGGCCAAAGCAAAACCCAACGAACCATAACCAATAGGGTCGAGCACACGCACCAAATAAGGCAAGGTAATCAATGGGATAAGGTAATTCACTCCTTGAATACCAAATAACGATGCAATATTTTTAAACAGCGTTTTATCCAATTTTATGCAACACCTTTATTGATATAATCGGATAATGCCAAGCCTTGCTGATCTTTGCCAGAAAGCAACACATCCTTAGTAGGCCAAGCAATATTAACTTCGGTATCATTCCATGCTAAACAGCCCTCATTCTGCGGCGCATAGTAGTTAGTGGTCTTATACAAAAACTCTGCAGTCTCGCTTAAGGTGATAAAGCCATGCGCAAATCCCTCTGGAATCCAAAATTGGCGCTTATTTTCTGCAGAAAGATGAACTCCCACCCACTGACCAAAGGTTGGCGAGCTTTTACGGATATCCACAGCCACATCGAACACCTCACCCACCACACAGCGCACTAATTTACCTTGTGCATAAGGCGGCAGTTGATAATGCAGGCCGCGCAAGACTCCTTTGCTCGATTTTGAATGATTATCTTGGACAAAATTGACTGGATAGCCGACTGCAGCTTCAAATAACTGTTGGTTAAAACTCTCAAAAAAGAAACCGCGTTCATCGCCAAAAACTTTGGGTTCAATAATTTTTACGTCAGGGATCTTAGTGTCAATGATGTTCATGTTTTTCTCGAGATTTATGAGTGTTAAGTTACGGAGTAATAAGTACTGAGTGTTGAATGATGGGGTTTAATTATGAGCTTTAAACTGTTGCCAACAAACATTACGCACAATCTCTCATAAATAACCATTCAAATTATTCAATGCAGCTCGCCAATCACTCGCTTGAATACCAAAGTGTTGTAGAATCTTATTGCAATCCAATTTCGAGTTTTCCGGACGCTTCGCAGGTGTTGGGTACTGTTCACTAGTAATAGCTTTAACATGTATTTCTTTATCGAGTAAAGCTTGTGACTTGGCTTGCTTGAAAATCTCACAAGCAAATTGACACCAGTTTACATGGGACAGGCCTGAGTAATGATAAATACCAAAAGCTTGATTGCCATTGCTTATAGCTTTAGCCATGACGATTAAGGCATTAGCAATATCACCGGCATAGGTGGGACCACCGAACTGGTCGACGACTACGCCAAGCTCATCACGGGTGTGCGCTAAACGCAGCATGGTTTTTACAAAGTTATTGCCTGTTTCGCAAAACACCCAGGCTGTACGCAGGATGATATGTCGCGGGCACGCTGCAGCAACAGCAAGTTCGCCAGCGAGTTTGCTTTTACCATATATTCCTTGCGGTGCAACATCATCAGTTTCAACATACTCACCAACTTTATCGCCTGCAAATACATAGTCAGTTGAAATATGTAGTATGGTTGCACCAACACTATTAGCAGCTTGGGCTAAAAATTGTGGACCATCACGGTTAATGGCATATGAAAGTTCGACTTCTTGCTCTGCTTTATCAACTGCGGTATACGCCGCCGCATTGATTATTGCATCGGGTTTAAAGTCATTGACTAACTTGGCGACAGCTGCACCGTCGGTTATATCTAATTGAGCACGATCAACCGCCAGAAATTCAATCTCTGGGATCAGACTTAATTGCTTAACAAGGCAGCTACCAACTTGACCATTGCTTCCGGTTATAAGGAATTTCATAAGTATTCGATATTAGTTATTAGTTATTAGTTATTGGTTATTGGTTATTGGCGCTTCACTCATCATCAACAATTCACAACTAACCACTCACACTAGTCGTGCCAAATACTGTCCATACTCATTTTTCAGCATCGGCTTAGCAAGTTCATGTAAATCATCACTGGTTAACCAACCATTTCGGTAAGCAATTTCTTCTAAACATGCCACCTTTAATCCTTGGACATGTTCAATTGTTTGCACAAAAGATGAAGCTTCATGCAAACTCTCATGAGTACCTGTATCTAACCAAGCAAAACCACGACCGAGCAGCTCGACATTTAACTCACCAGCTTTGAGATACATCTCATTTAGAGTGGTGATCTCAAGCTCACCACGGTGTGAAGGCTTAACCTGCTTCGCTAATTCCACCACTTTATTGTCGTAAAAATACAGTCCGGTAACCGCATAGTTTGACTTAGGTTTGGTAGGCTTTTCTTCAATAGAAATCGCCTTCATATCTGCATCAAACTCCACGACACCAAAACGTTCAGGGTCTTTCACTTGATATCCAAAAACAGTAGCACCTGTCGGGCGGGTAGCTGCATTTTTAAGAGTCTTGGAAAAAGATTGTCCATAAAAAATATTATCACCAAGCACTAAGCAAACATTTGAATCACCAATAAATTTTTCACCGATGATAAAAGCCTGTGCTAAGCCATCGGGACTGAGTTGTACCGCATATTGCAAGCGAATACCAAAATCAGAACCATCACCTAATAGGCGTTTAAAGCTATCGTTATCTTCAGGAGTGGTAATAATTAATATATCCCGAATGCCAGCTAACATAAGCGTGGATAAAGGATAGTAAATCATCGGCTTATCATAAATTGGCAACAGTTGCTTAGAAACACCACGGGTTAGTGGATATAAACGCGTACCAGAACCGCCGGCTAAAATAATTCCTTTCATTTGAAAATACATTCCTAGATCAATAAGGCTTGAGGTTTGAATAAATAAAAGCAGTTAATAAAGTGATATATGTGATTAGATACCTAAACGCTCTCGCTGATAAGTACCATCTTGGACATGCTTACACCATTCTTGGTTAACTAAATACCACTCAACGGTTTTACGCAGACCGGTTTCAAAGGTTTCTTGTGGCTGCCAATCAAGCTCAGCACTCATTTTGCTCGCATCAATTGCATAACGTCGATCATGGCCAGGTCTATCAGTTACATAGGTAATTTGATCTGCATAAGGAGTAGCTTTAGGGACTAATGAGTCCAATATGCTACAAATGGTTTGAACCACTTCTAAGTTCTGCTTTTCGTTATGGCCACCAATATTGTAAGTTTCACTAATTTTTCCCTCGGTAACTACTTTATAGAGTGCGCGAGCATGGTCTTCGACATATAGCCAATCGCGGATCTGATCGCCTTTACCATAAATAGGTAATGGCTTACCTTCGAGTGCATTGAGAATTACCAATGGGATCAACTTTTCAGGAAAGTGATAAGGACCATAGTTGTTGGAGCAGTTGGTCACAATCGTCGGAAAACCATAGGTACGTAGCCATGCACGTACTAAATGATCGCTTGATGCTTTAGAAGCAGAATAAGGGCTACTAGGCGCATAAGGCGTGCTTTCAGTAAACAGCGGCAAGTGCATCTTACTTGTTATTGGTGAATCGTGATTAGTGTCCACCATGATTTCATCTGGGTGTGGCAAATCACCATATACTTCATCGGTTGAGATATGGTGGAAACGAAAAGCAGACTTTCGCACAGCATCAAGTTGCATCCAGTAGTTGCGAGCCGCTTCGAGTAGCGTGTAAGTACCAACAATATTGGTTTGAATAAAATCTGCAGGGCCGGTAATTGAACGGTCAACATGGGACTCTGCAGCCAAATGCATGACTGCATCTGGTTGGTGTTGTGAAAATACTCTATCCAGTTGCGCGCGGTCACAAATATCGACTTGCTCAAATGCGTAACGTTCACTTGCCACCACGCTTACTAGTGATTCTAAATTGCCTGCATAAGTCAGTTTATCAACGTTAATTACACTATCTTGAGTGTTATTGATGATATGACGAACGACTGCGGAGCCAATAAAACCGGCGCCGCCAGTGACTAGAATTGTCTTCATTTTACTAATATCTCTAAGATTTTTTTACAGGAGTTACCATCCCCATAGGGATTATGGGCAAAACTCATTTCTTTATAGGCATCAACATCATTGAGTAACACAGTAAGCGCTGATACGATTTTATCTACATCTGTTCCCACTAATTTTACCGTTCCTGCTGCTACCGCTTCAGGTCGCTCAGTTCTATCACGCATAACCAATACAGGTTTACCGAGTGATGGAGCCTCTTCTTGAATACCACCTGAGTCTGTCAAGATAATATAGCTGCGCATCATAAGATAAATAAACGACAGGTATTCCTGTGGCTCGATTAAGATGATGTTTTCAATGCCACCTAATATGCGGTTTACCGGCTCACGCACATTAGGGTTTAAGTGCATTGGGTAAAGAATTTGTACCTCGGGATTAGCTTTAGCGGTAATAGCTAAGGCGTCACAAATTCGCTCAAAACCGCCGCCAAAGCTTTCACGGCGATGACCAGTTACTAAAATAAGTTTTTTATTCTCGTCCAAAAAAGGAAACTGTGCTGCAAGGCTATCCTTAAGATCATTATTTTGTTCAATTTTAGCTTTAACCATTAATAATGCATCTATTACAGTATTACCTGTAACGACTACATTTGCTTCAGCATAGTTTTCTTTTAGCAAGTTACCTTTAGAAGTTTCTGTCGGTGCAAAATGATATGTTGCTAAAGCGCCCGTTAATTTTCTATTCGCTTCTTCTGGCCAAGGAGAATAAATATTACCCGTACGTAAACCAGCTTCAACATGACCTACTGCTATTTGTTCGTAATAAGCGGCGAGACTTGAAGCAAAAGTTGTGGCGGTATCACCATGAACGAGGACGACATCAGGTTTAAATTCTTGCAGAACCGGTTTTAACTCAAGCAGAATACGCGAGGTTATATCGTTAAGCGTTTGACCAGCTTTCATTAGATTCAAATCATAATCAGGAGTGATTTCGAATAATGACAAAACTTGATCTAACATTTCACGATGCTGAGCAGTTACGCAGACCTTAGCTTCAAAGCGATCATCTGCGGCTAATGCATGAACAAGAGGAGCCATCTTAATCGCTTCAGGTCTTGTACCAAAAATTGTCAGCACTTTTTTTACTTTCATTATTTTATGCCCTTATCTAAATATAACAATAAAATCATTATTTTTTGGATATACTTAATATTTTTCAATCCCTAGCCTAAATCCCAAACCATAATCCAGACAGGGCAATATCGGCTACAAACAACTACAGGCAACCCATATAAGGCTCGAAAAACCATAAAGTTGAATTTCCATAAAAAAGTTAATTCTGAATAAAATCATATGTGAAAATAAAGGGAACATTACTGTTTTCGGTGAGCCTACTCCATCGTTCATATTCATCGACATCACCAACACCAACATCATGCATATGATTTGTTATATTATCTAGTTCATCCAATTTATTGTAACCCAATATAGCTCTAATTTTACTTACATCTTCACCGTATAAAGTAGAACTAAACACACTATAAATCTGCGATGGTTCCCTTGGTAAGTACATACTGTATTCGATATTATCAAACTGGTAAACATAAGTACCCTGACCTAATACTTGCCAAATTTCATATGGAAAACTTAAGAAATAGGAAATACTTTTTGAGTTATCAGCTATCCAATCATTAACAGCGACTTCGCGCGGATGCCCCTTGAATACAACATTATATTTATCCAAATTAGAGATGCTTTCAATTTTATCTAGTATATTAATTTGATTTACATATGAAACTTTGGGCTCGTCCCTCGTGTAACTTCCAAATAGTACGACCGTATCTTTATCTTCACTATAAGTTATGCTTTTTTCGAAGATCTGCTTACCTACAATAGATTTGCTTATGGCTCCTGTATATATAGCTGCAGATATAAGTCCTCCATCCACTCCCAAAATATCTATCTTCTCTTTCATTTCATTAAAACTCACAAAGTGAAAGCCTATACCTGCTTCAGCCAGTAAGCCTATCCCGCCCTCTTTCATTAGAAGATCTTCTTTTATAGAGTCCCAAACTACATACTCAACTGATTTCACACCATTTTTAATTGCTTGTTGGTAGAAAGTTTTAGCGCTGTCCAATAACTCACCTGAACTTCCTAATGAGGCAGTACCTTCAATAACCACATATATTTCATCAACAATAGAAAACGCTTCATCTGATAATAAACTGTTACGTTCAACATCCATCGAACTAATAAAGAGATTAAACTTTTTGTCATCTGATGAGTTTTCAACAATTAACTGACTAAGTTGTGAGAAATCACTATGCAAATTAGGAACTACTTTTATTTCAGCACCAGATTTCGATGTATAAGTAAATTCTTCTTCATCAGTTCCTATCGCCAATATAGAAACTGCATCATTTGATGAAAATGCGTTAGCTAACATATACGCTCTATCAAAATTACTCTTTGAACCAGAATATATGCTTATAGTCTGATTCAACTCTGTTGTTAATCTTACTTCATCTTTATTGTTACACCCTAAAAGGGTACCTACTGCAATAAAAACACAAATTAACTTTTTCATTTAAAACAACCTCAAGTGATAACTCTACTTAAATTGTAGAGTTTTTAATTTCTCAACTTTCCGCGGGAATCTAAAACCGTACATTACATTATTCAATAGCTGATTTATGGTTCCTAGTGGAGTGCTGTTACCTAATAACTCACACAATAAAGAAATTTAGTCCAATTCCTATTGTTTGGTGATTTATTGTTGTTATTTCAGATTCTCCATCACACTGAGACACTTTTATCCATTTTGAGACAGCTGCATTTCGGAGTTGAATTCGGGTCTAAGTAAGCGCCATCCCTTGTAAACCCTAGGTTTTACTGTTTATCTACTTTTTATTTAAATGTAGAAGTCCCAATAGGCCCTTAAAAAAGGTGCTAAAGTCTAGGACGCTTCGCGGCTAGAGCGGGCTGCGCCCTGCTAGAAAAAGCAGAGTGTCGCTCAATAGCGGCTCCTTCTAGATTCTAGAGCTAGCCTGCGAGCGTCCTATAGCGAAGCGTCCTTTCTCATAAAATGCCTTACGAGCACCAGCATTACCCCTAACATACCGCCAAGCAGTGTACCTAATACGCAAATTAGAGCGCGTTTAGGTTTTGCCTTTTCTTCAGGTATTAATGCAGGGTCAATAGTTTTAAAGACATACTCATCACGCACTTCGGCAAACATGATGGTTTTCGCTTGTTCTTCTACTAGCTTATACAAAATGGTTCGAATATCTGCCACATTAGTTAAAGCAATTTGTTTATTTAAAAACTCACTGCTGCGGTTTGCTTCTGCAACATCACGCTCCTTCATCACTTTATTAATATCTTGTATTAACCAAGCAACCCATTGTTGAGCAACTGATGGTGACAAATGCTCAACTGAAATAGTGACCATTCCAGTTTCTTTGGCTTTATTAACGGCAATAATTTTGCTGAATGCTTTAAATGCCTCCTGCATTGAAGGCTCTGGTTTAAATGGCGCTTTAGCTTCACGTACCCAAGTACTGGTTTTTTCATTGTAAAGTTCAGGATCATAAATTAATTTATCAGCATCCATGTCCCATTTTTCGGCGGCCATTAAATCGGCGAGGATATTGTGTCTCTGAATAAAATCACTGGTAAATTGGCGGGATTTCAATACTTGGATGGCGAGCTCTGTTTTATCCGTACCGCCCTTAGCACCTAAATTTACCCCAGCTAAGCTGGCTAAGCCGCCAAACTGCGATGCTAATCCACTTAAACCACCGCCTTGCTCTTCAGATGCAGGGGCTAATAAAGCTTCGGATTTATAGATATTAGGTTGTTTTATAGCAAAAATAACCGCACCAATTGCGAATACAACTGTAATCGCAATAATTAACCATTTCCCCTGCCAAATAACAGAAAAAAGCTCACGCAAATCAATTTCATCATTAGCAACGGAGACGTGTGAGAAAGTTGCATCTGTTTTGTATTCTGAAATAGTGGACATTAACGAATTGTCTCTCTATGCAAAGTGTAGATGATTAATTACGACTGAATAGATACTTAGGGAAAACGCTTCACCGACGTAAGCCATTTAAGAAGTTGGCATATACTCAAACAAGCCTACTATTTAGCTTCAGGTATTACGTCAGTAAAGCGTTTATTTATCCCACACAAAGCTTAAACCCATTAACTAATACAGATTTAAGCTTACATATTAGATATCGCAGATAATGCGACAGCGGTGTTGTAGATGATCCCTGTAATTTGACTCCATAGACTTAAGCTGTCTTTGTATTCTGTATCCAATGGGACGATTATAGTGTCTCCGGCTTGAAGCTGATCTTCACTGCTAAACCAACTCGAATGACTTGGAATGTATACTGAACCATTAGCTTTAATAACATAAGTTCGTCCTTCATCAGCTCGTTTACGCTCACCACCAGACATAGCCACATATTGTTCTACCGTTAAGCCATCTTTAAAGCGATGAGTAGCAGGATTTTGCACTTCTCCCATAACTGCAAGGGTTTGCTTAGTCGATGGAACATAGAGAATATCAGCATCTTCAAGCTGAAGATCTGCTTGTTCAATACCTAATGAAATCGCAGATAAATCAACAACTAAACGACCAACCGCTTTAATATTTTCTAAATCAGCCAACATCAATTGTGCATCGGCATAATTTACAACAGTCCCATCCTTTGACACTCCTCGCGTAGCGAGGTCTCGACGAAGTTGATCTGCTAGCTTTTTAATTTCAATTTGCTCTTGCTTACGAACTGATTCGCGCACAAATACTGCAGAAGGCAAATAGGCATATTCAGTAAATCCTCCCACTCTGGTGAGCAAGTCATTTAAAGTTTCACCACGGCGAATGTTATAACGTCCAGGGAATTTCACTTCGCCTCTGATTTCTACAACCTTGGTTTCTTGCCAATCCGGTGTTGTCATCACAGTTAACATGTCACGGCCAGTTAACCGAACATTGGCATCATCAATACCCTGCATTGCCTGAGTTAAATCAATATTATGATGTTCAATGCTTGAACCTTTGATATCAGTAAAGGTAGTTGTGAGCTCAGCTCTTGCGGTATAGGCACCTTCTTTTAATCCACCAGCAGCGATTACAAGATCATTTACACGAGCACCTACCGTCAGCGGGTAGACACCAGGCTCTCGTACTTGCCCATCAATCGCAACGATTTGAATACCTGAGCCAGCTCGCCCTTGGCTATTCAATTTAACCATCACAGGGTAGAGTAATTCTTGGCGCCCCATTTGATTACTGAGTTTAAGAAGATCTGTATCTTCAAAAAGATTAGCCAACATTTTATTGACTACGCCTTTTACTACTTCAGCTTCTTCAGCCTCTTCTTTATCCGCGATTACTACACCAGCAAGTTCAGAACGTTGCGTTAAGTTAGACTTATCAAGCTGGACGAATCCAGCTTTGAACAAATCAGAACCTAATAGGTTATTCGTGTTTAAAGACGTAACTTTTTCAACTCGCTCCTTCACAAGCTTATTCAATTCATAACGATTTTGTATATCATCAGAGAAGCTAAAAATAAGAATTTTATCACGAGCATTTAGGCTTAAATTTTGACTAGGTTCTTTTGCTACTATCGCTTTTCCTGGCGAAAATTGATGTACTTCAATATCGCCATACTGATTTACTTCACGAATGACAATAGCGTAATCAAGATCTGCAGAAACCGCTAAGTCGCCCCAAAGTGAAGGCAATACATCACTAATTTTTTGCCCAGCAAACCATTGATATTTTCCAGGTCTAACAACGGCGCCTGCGACTGTAATTGCACTTTCATACTGTTCGGTTGCACTTTTAACTCGAACAACGTCCCCCGCTTTCGCCAAAGTATTTTTGCCTTGCTCAGTCGTCAAATCCACATTAACAATTGTTTTCAATGATTTACTGTTGTAACGTTCTATGGAACTGCTTCTCGGATATGCACCCGCATTCAGCCCAGCAGCCATAGCGATAACATCAGCCATGCTTTCATTATGTTTAAGCTCGTAGATAGCAGGACGTCTTACTTCGCCAGTAACACTGACAAGACCACCAATTGAAGGGATAAATACAACATCACCAGAATGGAGTCGCAAATCACCAGAAGCATCGCCGCGCATTAGCAAATCGTAAAGATCTAAAGTACCAATAAGTTTACCGTTACGCTTTAGTTGAACGTTGCGTAAAGAACCAATCTCATTCACACCACCGGCGACAAACAGAGCCTGTGTTATTGTTGATAAACTAGAAACCGTATATGAACCTGGTTTATAGGCATCGCCAGCAACAAAAATGCGGATAGAACGCAACTCACCCATAGTAATATTAGATTCAATACCTATCATTTGTTGCTTAATTCTTTGCGACAAAGAGTCTCGAAGCTCAGAAAAACTGAGTCCCATTACAGGGATAGGACCTAACTCAGGGAACTGAATAACACCTTCTCGGTTAATAACAAGATCATATTCCTTGTTATCTTTACCATACAGCTGAACTTTGATGTTGTCCCCTGGACCAACAAGATATTCGCCTGGAACTGGAACATCTGATACTGGAGCAAAGGTCGATGGCTCACCAGCAAACATCTCATAACCGAAACGGCGTAATTGACCTTTACTGGAATCTTCAGAGAAATCTAATTCTGATTTAGCAGTTTTTTTACGGTTATCGGTACCTCGCCCATCTTCATCTCTGGCATTATTATCTCTAGCGTTAATATCTCTAGTGCCTACCACTTCAGGATTAGAAAGCTGATTTTGGGCCTGAGTCCCCGTCAGTAGACTCGGATCAATACCATACTGCTTAGCAAGCCTTGCCTGTTCAGATTTTGGTAATTGCTTAAACTGCTCAATCATTTGTGGAGATGGCGTAACGGCATGAGCCTGAACGCCCATCAATATCGTGGCAATAAGGCCTACTATGATGAATTGTTTGATTTGTTGTAACACCAGATATCTCCGATTGGTTGAAAACAAGGCGTCGCAGTGCGACTAAAAACAAAGTACGTCGTTTACACAATATTTCACTTACAAAACGCTTCGATCGCTGGAAAACAAGTTCCAGAAAATCATTCCGCAGCAACAAAGCTCGTCAACTTTAACTGCGGAGCAATACGACTAAGAACCACTGGGGCATTTCAGCCTCTCGTTCGGCCACTAAACCTGCAGCTATTCACGTTTTAGACACACTACCGATCCGCGTGGCGGCCAGAGGCCTTCGGCGTTCGCTTAACGCATGAAACTATTCATTCGATGCCTTTCAGACACGCTACCGCCCATAGATTGCGGCTTCTATATTGCCCTTCGCGATGCGAAATTCTTATTTTTACATACAATTAAAGCTTTACATGTCTACGCTAAATCTATCAAAAGGCTTAAGTGCATAAGACACGCTCGCTATACCAACTCAAACTGACCAACGCTACTGCAGCACTTTGAAGCTTGGTGCACAATTAAAATAAAACCTATTATAGGTCTCATTTTCGAATTCGAGATTTTACTCTAAATATCAAGTTTCAATAGAACACTTAATACTCAAACCGAATACTGCCAAAGAACATTTTAGTCCGTTAAGTTAAAAAATAGGGAAACATCACCCCCATAATTTTAACCACTTGATTTTAAGTGGTTTTAAAGTCAGCTATACGAGCAATATCGCTAATATGAAAATTTCACAGGCTTTTAGAATGGCTAATATCTTACAAAACCATTAGAGCTATTCTTACAAATATGCTTGTATTGGACAATTAAACGCGGACTCGTTTGATGCTTTCCTCAGGTACAGTAACAGTTTTCACTTGACCCATTATGTTAAATAATATGTGACAACGCTTGTTTGGGCATTTTTCTTGAAAAATACCTTCTAGATCAACAAACGGTCCATCTGTAAAACGAATTTTTTCCCCAGTTTTTAGCTCTAATGCTTCGGCTAATACCGTTTGGGCAGGCGTTAATTCTTTCATGCGAATGGCATGGATAACTCTGTCGTCAATGGGCGTCATTTTTTCTTGACAATTAACGATTCGATTTACACCACGAGTAGAGTGGACCTGCCTAACGCTCGTCTGGCTTGGGTCAAAATTGATGAATAAATAGTTAGGAAATAATGGAACACGACTGATCTGTTTACGTCCGCGTTGAGATTTCTCTTCAGAGACCATTGGCAAATACGTCTCTAAATTTTGAAGTGCTAAGTTCTGTTGTGCTCTCGCTTCACTACGAGGCTTACAATACAAAAGGTACCATGCCTTCATACGCTAATCTCACTACCCTATTATAAGTGACGTCCGTTCACGGGCCGCAATCATAGCAAAGATGCTTAAGTCGATGGAAGTAGTTTTTCGCCTATTCCAGCCTCTCGCTCGGTATACATACAATGCCCATATACATTAGTGAAAGCACATCTAAAAACACGGCAACACTATATTGCTGATAATGTCACCACTTAGCTTACCAAAATTGACTTTGGTTGCTTTTAAGGGGTATATAAGGTGGGTTTTAGCGAAAATACTCATTTTACAGCTAAAAACATTACTTTTATTATAAGAACGTAACAATAACCCATACGTAACTAGCAGTTATTCAACAATTAAAGAATGCATTCGTGTTAATTGATTGCTGATTAAACCTGCAGGCGATATTGGGACGAGCAACAACCATTTTTCTGTGGTGACATCATCCTGTTTCAGGGGCCCACAGGCAATCACGAGCTTAAGGTGGAAGACTTCATGAGCGTAGCAAAACCACAAGGAACGATGCTTGGGCATCCTAAGGGATTGTTCCTGCTGTTTACAACAGAACTTTGGGAACGTTTTAGTTATTATGCAATGCGCGCCATTTTGGTACTTTATCTAGTCGATAAAGTGCAGAGTGATGGCGGGCATGGTCTAGGTTGGACTCAAGCAGAAGCATTATCGCTTTACGGTACCTTCACAGGGTTAGTCTACTTAACGCCACTTATCGGCGGATGGTTAGCCGATAACGTACTGGGTCAACGTAAAGCCATTTATTTTGGTGGTGCATTAATGGCTGCGGGTCAATTCTTACTTGCCGCGCCGCACAGTTGGATCCCAGGTTTAGAGACAACTGTATTCTATATTGGTCTGGGTACTCTCATTCTGGGTAACGGTTTATTCAAGCCAAACATCTCCACTATGGTGGGTGATCTCTACGAAGAAGGCGATCACCGTCGTGATGGTGCATTTACCATTTTCTACATGGGCATCAACTTAGGTGCTGCGCTGTCAGGCTTTATTGTGGCTTGGGCTTATACAAGCTTCGGACACGCTACTATCGTTGACGGACAAGAAGTGTTTGTTAACAACTGGCAAGCAGGTTTCTTCTGTGCCGGTGTTGGTATGATTTTCTCTTTAATCATCCAATTTTTGTTCGCGCAGAAGTATTTAGGCGATATCGGAAGAGTGCCAGCCGCTAAGCTTGAAAAGCAAAAAGCTGAAGAGAAAGGCGAAGTACGTAAAGAACCTCTGACCAAAGTTGAACGTGACCGTATTAAAGTCATCATGGTAATGGGTTTGTTCACAATTATATTCTGGGCTGGTTTCGAACAAGCTGGCGGTTTAATGAACTTGTTCACTAACGAGTTCACCGATCGCATGGTCGGTAGCTTTGAAGTCCCAACAACATGGTTCCAATCATTAAACGCTATCTTTATCGTATTATTTGCACCAGTGATTGCTTCTATCTGGATCCGTTTAGGTAAGAATGAACCTAACTCTCCAGTTAAATTTGCGCTTGGTCTGTTCTTACTCGCGATCGGTTTCCTATTCATGATAGGTGCTGTAATGCAAATGGGCGGTGATGCATCGGTTAAATCGAGCATGTGGTGGTTAGTGGGCGCTTATTTCTTCCACACTATGGGTGAGCTTTGCTTATCACCTATCGGTCTGTCTATGGTGACTAAACTGGCTCCACTGCGTATCGCATCTTTGATGATGGGCGCTTGGTTCCTATTCGTTGCTGCCGCCAACAAGATTGGCGGTGTGGTTGGCTCATTCATCGGCCATGGCGGTGCAAAAGAAGAACAACTGGCAAATGCAATGGCGATCTTCTCTGGCATTGCCATCACAGCAGCTCTTTCAGGCATTATCCTGTATTTTATGGCTGATAAATTAGTGGACTGGATGCATGGCGCTGAAAGCAAGCACCAGACTGAAGCTGAAATATTAGAAAGTGAAATTGCTGTAACTGCTGAGCATGAAGCAATAAAACGCTAATTAGCTATTCGACTGTAAAAACAAAAACGCCTTACTAGCAATAGTAAGGCGTTTTTCGTTGTGTCGTGTTTAAACTGAATACTGACTTCATAATTACGTTAGCGACGAACTAAAGACTCAACTGTAGGAAACCACCTTCGGGCATTGCTGCATCGTAAACCAATCCCTTAAACTTATTCTCAAGCAAAGCTTGTTTATGTTCCGGCTCACTGGTCGCAATACATAACTGCTCTTGCGGTAAAAGACTGCGGAACTGAATACTCGGCTTACCCCAATCTAATACACCCAACTGAAGGCTCTCTGAGAGTGCTAGCGGGCTTAATCCCTCGTCATTACGCAAATAGCAACGCAGCCCCTTCCCAGCTTGCGCGATAGCAGCACGGTACTTTGTCAGCTCAATAGAGACATAAATCATATCCGCTTTGATATCGAGACCCGACTTGACTAAACGTTCATTCAAGTAGCTCATCATATTGAATGGTTCAATAATGCTTTGACTCTGGCCATTTCGAAAATCTTTAAGTTTCTGATTAACAAAACTTCTCAGTAGAACGCAAGCAAAAGCCGCACGATTATCTTCAGGATATAAATGCGCCATGTACATGATCAAGTGATCAGTGCCGACCATAGTTGAATCAATAAAGTAACTGCTAATGTCACTATTTTTATACAGACTGTAGTCAACCTTAGCCGCCGGATAGCTTATGTTTGAAGCGGGGAATAATTGTTGCTGCACTTGCTTTGCGGCAGCAACACTCTGTTCGAGCAAAGCGAGATTATCGCTTAACTCTTGATGGGATAGGGCTTCAAAATCGGCAGCTTGAGTATCATCAATGTAGGAACTATGGAGGCTTTGTTTAATCGCTTGTTCAATGATGAATAAATCGGATACTGGTTTAACGAGATAATCACTGGCGCCAATCCGTAATGCCTCAACAACGTCAGCCATGACATTATTACCCGAGATCACAACAGAAGGGACTAGCGGCGCTAACCTTGTCATTTCCTTAAGCATGTCAAGCCCGCCAAGCTTAGGCATGCTTAAGTCTGCAAGAACAACATCAAAGTGCTGCGATTTAAAAAGTGATAATCCTTCTTCACCGTCACAGGCTTGCGTGACTTGCGCGCCTCTAGTATCAAGAAAGCTTGCGACAATCTGCCGAAACACCGGATCATCTTCAACTAAAAGAACCGCAACACCATTTAACGCCATAAAAGTTCCCGCATAGAGTTCATCGCTTAACCATTACTCAAGTGAACATGCCGATAACGTTTTTCGATAAGGCTAACACTTGAATACTAACGACAAATGCTGTCAAGTACGGCCTAGAGAGTTACTCAAGCTCCTGCATATACTGATCGAGTAACTCATCATCATCTTGTTTTTGAGGAACATTACCATCATAGACTTTATAGTCCATGTGTTGTAAATACGCATCTTTGACAAAGGCATAAGGATCGAGTGCATTATCAACGAGTCGTTCTTGATCGATCGCAGACGCTCTGGAATGAAGATTTTTAAGTCCCCATTTAACAATGGTTTGCCACATTGTTAACTCAGACAAGGGAAAGTATAGACCATCAACCCAATCAGACGCGAGTTCTCGCACGACGTAAGGACCCGCAAACGGCGCCATGAAGTATGGTCCATTAGGCACGCCATAATAACCAAGTACTTCGTTAAACTCATCTTGCTTACGGCTCATACCCATCATATCTGCGACGTCAATGACACCTAATAAACCGACTGTAGAGTTGATGGTAAAGCGTCCACCGGCATTCGCCGCCCAGACCCACTTTCCCTGCAGCACATTGTTTACCAAGCTGCTAGGTTCTTCTAAATTCTGCACAAAATTATTGACGCCTGTTTTAGCAGGCATAGGTATGTAATCGTTATAACCATGGGCAACAGGACGATATAAATATCTATCTAAAAAGAGATAGTTAAAATCCCACATCGCACGGTTAAACCCTTCGAACGGGTCGCGGGGATCATCATAGGTGATTTGTACCTTAGCAGGTGCTTCCTGCGGAATGGTATCTGATACGGGCACTTCAGCCGCTTGCACTTTAGGCAACAGCATTAACCCCAAAGATAACCCCATCCATTTTAACTTCATATCGCTCTCTTAATATAAATGTACAGCTTAGGCATCAAGTTTTCGCTAAAGTGACAATACAAAAATGACGATATAAAGATAATTCGTCTTAGTGGCATACTATCCAGTATGACAGTTCCGTTGTCACAAGGCGCATAAGCATACTTGGCAAAAAAAATTGGTCAATTGTTAATTTTACTAAACGAATATATCGCCAGATAAACTATATAAGGTCACTAAATGGAGTCGATTCCACTTGTTAGCAGTCAAAATCCGCAGTTACACACTGCGACAGCCCAAGCTGATGCTCTCAGTGCTACTCCGCGTGCCATTCCTGCTCAGGTGCAAACCTCCCCTGAGGGAGATAGTATTATTCTAAACGGTACAGAATATAATTTAAAGCTTGTTAACGCTCAGCAGCGGCAAATATTATTGACGGCTAATGCTTTTCTAGTCACGCCCAATAAGCAAAATACTCCACCGACAGCTGCAGCGACTCAAGATACCACCAGCCAATTGCTTGCCTTAGCCACGCCTATTGCGCTGAAAGTCCCTGAGGCTGTTATTAATTTGGCGCAACAAAATGGCATATCTCAGGCACAGCTTTCAGCTCTTGCGGCTCGTACTCAAGGCTATCCATTACCAAACGTCACCATTATTAACAAAGCGTTTCAATTTGCTAATGGCACCGTTGTAGCACAAGATCCTGGACCTCAGCTGAATCAAGGAGAATTCTTAGCAAAAATAACCTTTCAGCAAGGGCGCCCTATTTTATTACTCACCCCAATACAGAGCAAACTCGAAATCGTTATTGGGGCGCAAGTAAATGAAACTCAGGTTCCCACAAATAAATCGTCTTCTGACATTGTGATCGCCAAAGTCGAACCGGTTCAGATCATCGCCTCCTTTTTAAAAAAACTTGAAACTATCGTTTCTTTACCTGAGCCGACAAAACAAACCATCGCGCCCAAAGTCGATACCATACAAGCTCAAGTTAAAATCGATGCTCCTCATACTTCTAATTCAGCCAGTTCTCCCAATACTTTCAATGCGCAAGCCATAACGCCAATACCTAAAGGTTTAGAACAAGGCCTTCCAGTCAGTGCTCAAAACTCAGAGAATGTAAATCGGCTTGCAAGTCAATCTCTGCCATCACCAATCAGTACCGAAACAAATAGTAAGAGTGCATTGTCGCAAGACATTGCGGCTGCAGTAGGCAAAACGCCTCAAGAAACTCTTGGGGCAAATCCAGCAGACGTAAACAAGCTTAGTCATATTTTAGGTTCCAGTGGTCAAAAGAATGAACAACAAGCGAGTGACGCTAAAACTGACAGCACTATGAAGGTTGCTGATGTTTTGCAAAAAGCATTCAATAAAGCGGGAGCACTTCCTGTTGAACTATCTCGTTCTAATAACAGCTCAAATTTAGCATCAGAGTTGTTAAAGCACTTACCGCATATAGGATTACCACCACTGAGCCAGCTAAATGATTTAGATGAGCTTAAAGCCAATATTCTCGGACTAGCAAGTCTTAACCTTGCCGCACCTCAGTCAAATCAAGCCTCAATGTTTATGAATGCGAGTGCGATTACCTCACTATTTCAACTGCTACTAGGCTTTAAAGCTAATAATAGTTCGAATTCAATGAGTAAGAAGCTCGCAGATTATCTTGATCAACTGCAAGCCAAAGTTGGCTTTTCCACTAAACAACTTGGCCAACTGAGCAAAGCTGGCGGCCTTGATAGCATGGGACAACTAGCCTCTAACTTGCATTTATACCAACAGGCAAGCAATGAGAGCGCGGGCAATTTAGTGTGGTTCTTTGCCCTGCCCTATGGCATTAACCAACGTCATGAGCAACTGGAAGGGAAATTTGAGCAAGAAGCGGATCCTGATGATCCAGAGAAAAAAGCCGGATGGCGTTTACAGCTCAAATTTAATCTAGCACAAGGTCCGCTACTGATTGCAGCGCAACAGCACAATCAACAATTGGATATCCAGTTTAAAGGCAATAGCCAAATGCTACTTAATAAGGTCAATAACTTTTTAACGCCCTTAAGCCAAAAACTGTCACAGCTAGGGTTTACGCCTGGTGAGCTCTCAACGCAAATAGCGCAAGTGCCAGCAACCTTATTACCCGGAGATCATTTCCTCGTAAAGACAAAAGCTTAGCTAGAAAAAATACCTAAGCGGACATCGAATTCATCATCTAATTTTAGGAAGAATCAAATGAGCGAAGAGAGTGAACCGAAACAAGCTGTCGCGCTGAGCTACGATGGTCGTAACGCGCCTAAAATTGTGGCGACTGGTGAAGGGCTTATCGCAGAAGAGATTATTGCGTTAGCCAAGGCTAACGGCGTGTATATCCATCAAGATCCCCATCTAAGCCATTTTCTACAGTTGTTAGAGTTAGGAGAGGAAATTCCTAAGGAGCTTTATCTGCTTATTGCCGAACTGATCGCATTTGTGTATATGCTCGACGGTAAGTTTCCCGAGCAATGGAATAATATGCATCAAAAAATTGTTGAGAAGGCATAAAATAAAAAGCTAATTTTGGCAAATTAGCTTTGAGGGTTAAACAAAGTATCACTATCAATTCTATGCGATCATTTGCGATGAAGTCGGATCAATAGCTCAGCTTCCGCTTTGGGTAGTTCGCATTCTTTAATCAACTCATCCACACCAGCGCCAAGCGCCACCATTTTCATGGCTCGAGTATAAAGCTTTGCCTGTGGATCCTGCTGAGTCGTCTCTTCAATCCGTTCCGACTGCTGAAGTAGGCGTTTTTCTAACTCAATCACACGCCGACCGACTCCGATAGTGCCACTGCGCAACTCTTGCAACTCACGCTTAAACGACTCTCGCTGACGATCACCTTCTTTGACTAAAACGGTTAATGCTTCAACCTTGCTTCTTAGTTTGCTCAATTGTTTTTGTAAAAAGAGTACTAATCCTAAGCATGCGATGACATAGACTAACGCTGCGATCAAAAATTCATCGCCCATTAAAAATCCTTATACTCACTCATAGCCATAAATTAGCAGGCATTCCAACTGAGTTATCTATTCCAAAGTGCTGTACTTAAATGACTCAATATCATTAGCCATTGTTCAAACCGCGATAAAATACTTTGTCTATCCATAAATCATAAAGACTTAGAATCATCGATTTATTCGCAAATACACAAAATAGCTGAATGAATTGATATCATTCAGCCTTATCTCGCTAATTGATTAAATCTGAGTCAATTCGGCCCATTCTTCATCGGATAATAACTTGTCGAGATCGACTAAGATGAGTAATTCATTGTCGCGATTACTCACACCTTGAATGAATTTAGCACTCTCTTCCGTTCCGACATTTGGTGCATTGTCGATTTCTGAGCGGCGTAAATAAACCACTTCGGCAACACTATCCACTAAGATGCCAATGACTTGCTTTTCAGCTTCGATGATAACGATTCGAGTTGAGTCATCAACTTCGGCAGACTGCAATCCAAAGCGTGAACGGGTATCAATAACTGTAACAACGTTACCACGTAAGTTAATGATGCCTAATACGTAATAAGGCGCACCGGGCACGGGAGCGATTTCAGTGTAACGCAATACTTCCTGCACTTGCATTACATTGATACCGTAAGTTTCATGGTCTAACTTAAAGGTAACCCATTGTAATACTGCATCATCTTTACTTGCAGCAACTGCTGCTACATTTCTTGTATCTTTCATGTTTACCTCAACCAATTGAGTCCTGACAACCTAAACCCGCATTAAGCATTTCAACTAAGGCTTGTACGTGCAAAATGCCACACATCTGCTCTTTCACTACACCCGCTAACCAAGGGCGCTTGCCTGCTTGACTACGCCAGTTGACTTGCGATTTATTAATTTTTACCGCATTGACCAAGGACTCACAAGTTAATCCCCAGTTACTACCTTCTAATAATACAAGATATTGATAATTTACCGATTGCGCCAGTTTATCTGAGTATTTTTCTGGCATAACCCACGCACAAGTGTCAACAATGTTCAATTGCTCCTCCCTATGCGTCTGTACACCGAGAAACCATGCGGGTCGGCCAAAGATGTGGTTTATCCGCTCAATTTTAACTATTCCGCCTAAACTGACCAAAGGCACCGCCAATGTCAGCCCTGCTACTTTAAAGAATAGTACCTGAAACTCATCATCGAGCACTTCTTGCAAATCTTTTGTCACGCTAGGAGGCGTAATGCCGACTTGTGTTTCGGGCACAACCACTGCCTCAACGACTTTTTCAGCAATTATATCATCAACAACCGCTTCATCATTAACAGGCTTGGCTTGCGGTACTTCCACCACAACGGGTTGAACATCAACTGCAGGCGTAACTTCAACAAGAGGTGGCGTCGGTGCTAATGTTTGAGTCTTAAGTACAGGCGCCAACAATTTTTCTAGCGCTTGCTTGTTCACTTGAGAAGCAATCTTACTCACTGGAGCAACAAACTCATGTTGTCTTGGCGTTGCTTTTGGCTGCAACTGTACCGCCGGCGTTATCGTCCTATCTAGAGCTTGTGATGCGGTCGTACGACCATTTTCAGCCAAGATTGCGGCATCAAGTAATGCAGCCTCCGTTTGATTAACGGCCACATTTTGATTTGAGTCTGCTGTTACAATGCTTTGAGAGGAAACAACCTGACTTGGAGTGTCGTCTTCCTGCAGCAATAATGCGAAAAAATCAAAAACAGTTTCATCAACCGATTTTGACATGGCCAAACTCCCCAACTAATAAGAAATCTAATAATCTTTCATAGGCTTTGACGCCACGACAACCACTCGCATAATGCGATGCTGGTAAATGTGCCAAACTGGCATCTCTAAACTTAGTGTCGACAGGAATAACGTCCTTCCACAGGGTCTCACTGTATTCTGCGCCAAGCACTTGCAAAGCGGCGGGTGATGCCTTGGTACGTTTATCGTACATAGTGGGCACGACGGTGTAGCTGTAACGCGTCTTCTTCGATCGCCCCATCAACTCCATCGTTTTAATCATCCGCTCTAGCCCTTTAATGGCAAGAAACTCAGTCTGCACGGGAATAATAATATGCTGACTTGCCGCAAGGGCATTTACCATTAAAACGCCAAGTACGGGGGGGCAATCAACGATAGCCACATCATAATCATCAGCAACTAGCGCTAATAAATTACGCAGTACTAATCCCATCCCCTCTTGATGACCTAAGGCTCTGTCCAACGTTGCAAGTGCCATAGTGGCAGGCAATAAATCGAGACCATCGACCAAGGTTGGTACTACATGGGATAAAACGAGTTCTTTGGAAAGGCTTTTATGGGCCAGAAACACATCAAATAAAGAGCCAGGAACCTCTTCAGAATCAATGCCTAAGTAATAACCTAGCGAAGCGTGTGGATCGGTGTCTATCATAAGCACACGCTTGCCGCGCTTAGCCAATGTTCCCGCTAAACTCGCTACCGTTGTGGTTTTACCTACGCCACCTTTTTGATTCGCTATGGTCCAGACTTTCAAGAAGTGACCCCCATATTAATTGATTAAATGCTAATGAATGAGAATATTGAGCCCACACATTCCAAAGGTTACTGCTCTTTTCTCGTCGTTACTCGAATACCACCATTCGGTAAACTAATCACTTTAACACCATCGGCATTTTCAGAAATCACCACAGGTAGCATCTGTGCATTTTTCGGTTCCATTGGCGAAGTAGCAGCCTTAACTTCTGCTTCTGGCGTCTGCAGCAGTGTCGGCGGGACTAAAGGTTGCTGATTAGCGTTATCCTTCGCCGTATCCATCGCTGCACTTTGCTTACCCAACAAAGGCGGAATGCCAATCTGCGTAGGTTCAGGACCTATCGCAACAGCCTTTTGCTCACCAGGAGCAGCGAATTGCAGCATAGCTTTAGTCTGATCAGGGTGAGACGCTAACCAGGTTGCAATAGCCTCAGCTTGTTCATCAGGGACCATTAACAGCACCTGAGTCGATTCCAAACGCTTTATGTCTTCTCGCAACAAACTATTTTTGTGCCGATAATCGAGACTCAAGGCGCCAAGACACAAAATGGCAATAGCCATCAGCAAGATGATGAGCACACTATTTGTGCTCATCGGATTTTGACTCTTAGACACGAACAGACTCTTTTAAAATGCATTCAGCCATGTTGTCTAAGGCAATGGACTGAGTTGCAATACCCGCGCTGGCAACAGCCTGTGGCATACCATAAACCACACAACTGGCTTCATCCTGTGCCCAAATGGTCGCACCGACCGCTTTCAACATGCGGGCACCTTCTCTGCCATCCGCGCCCATACCGGTTAACACAACGGCAAGTACGTCACCGCTAAAGGCTTTAGAGGCAGAAGCAAAGGTGATATCAACACAAGGCTTATAGTTCATGTCCGCACTACCAGCGATGACCTTTAATCGACCACTGCCTCCAGTGCGTTCAACCATCATTTGCATACCGCCAGGCGCTAAATACGCACAACCCGGTTTAAGAAGATCGCCATTAGCAGCCTCTTTTACTTCAATTTTACATAAGCCATTCAAACGACTTGCAAATGCTGGCGTAAAAGCTGCGGGCATATGCTGAATTAATAAAATCGGATGCGGATAGTTTGCCGGGAATTGGGTAAGAATTTTTTGCAAGGCAACTGGACCACCAGTAGATGTGCCGATCAGCAGTAACTTATACTGCTTACCACTTGCACGAATCGACGCTGCAGTTGAGGTCCTCACAGGAGCAGTGGCTGAAGTATGCGACGCTATACTCGTTGTCCCTAAAACGCTACTTGTTGGACGCACGCTAGGTGTTGAAGCTACGACAGGACGTGCAATAGGACGAAACATTCTGCGGCGTCCCAATGCCTTAACTCTCTGCTGCAACAATAAAATAGCATCATCTTTATTGGTAGCAATGTCTTCAAAACGTTTAGGTAGAAAATCTAACGCACCAGCATCTAAAGCGTCTAACGTTGCTTTAGCGCCATCATGGGTTAAAGAAGAAAACATCAAGATCGGAGTCGGACATTTAGCCATGATTTCACGGACGGCAGTAATGCCATCCATCACGGGCATCTCAATATCCATAGTGATAACTTGAGGATTAAGCTCAGCAGCCATCTTCACCGCTTCGGCCCCATTTGAGGCCGTCGCGATAACTTCCAGTTCAGGATCTTGATTGACTATTTCACTAACACGTCGTCTGAAAAAACTTGAGTCATCAACGACTAATACTTTAATGGCCATTCCATTCCTTAGCTTGGAAACTAATTCTTACTTTTCGCATAATGCTTTAACAATCCAGGGACATCTAAGATCAGTGCGATACCACCATCCGATGTAATTGTCGCGCCAGCCATCCCAGGAGTGCCGTGTAACATAGCGCCAAGAGGTTTTATCACCACCTCTTCTTGGCCTATTAGGGCATCGACCACAAAACCAATTTGCATCATACCTAATTGTACAATCACTACATGACCATGCTTTTTATCGCCATGTTTAAAGGTGGTTTTATTTCTATGCAGCCAATGCTCCAAATAGAACAAAGGCACAGCCTTGTTACGCACTATGACGGTGAGTTGTCCGTCGACGATATTGGTCTTAGTGAGATCGAGATGGAATATCTCGTTCACACTAGACAGAGGTAATGCAAACACTTGTTTAGCGACATCAACCATTAAGGTTGGCATAATCGCCAGCGTTAACGGTACTTTAATCTCAAGTATCGTGCCCTTACCTTTCATAGAATCAATATGCACTGTGCCGTTAAGCTGAGTGATACGGGTTTTTACCACGTCCATCCCAACGCCACGACCAGAAATATCTGAAATCTCGACCTTAGTTGAAAAACCGGGCGCAAAAATCAAATTATACGCTTCGCTGTCAGTCATCCGCGAAGCTGAATCTTCATCGAGTACACCACGCGTTATCGCGATTTTTTTCAGTTTCTCAGGGTCCATACCTGCGCCATCGTCTTCGATTTTCAGCAGTATATGGTCACCTTCCTGACTTGCAGATAAGGTAATCGTACCCGTTCTCGGCTTGCCGTTGGCTTCACGCTCACTTGGCATTTCAATACCGTGATCCACCGAGTTACGCACTAAGTGGACGAGTGGATCGGCAAGCGCTTCAACTAAGTTTTTATCTAGATCGGTTTCTTCACCGACCATGATCAAATCAATTTCTTTATTGAGTGTACGCGCAAGATCACGTACTACTCGAGGGAAACGACCAAACACTTTCTTGATCGGTTGCATACGGGTTTTCATCACCGCGCCTTGCAAATCGGCAGTCACGAGATCTAAGTTCGCAAGGGCCTTAGACATTTCCTCATCATCACGACTGATACCTAAGCTCACTAATCGATTACGCACTAACACTAACTCGCCCACCATATTCATGATTTGGTCGAGTCGTGCAGTATCAACACGTACTGTCGTTTCACCTTGAGGCACATTTGCTGAACTTGCTTTAGCTGGCGCTTTATCTACAACTGCAATGTCCACTTTCGGTTTTGCGGCAACAACGGGAGCTGGAGCAGGCGCAGCAGCTTTTACGGGTGTGGGAGTCGCAGCGGCTTTAGGTGCAGCAGTCGAAGCAGGCGTTACTGGTGCAGTAGGCGCTTTTACTTCTGCTTTTGCAGGGGCCGCATTTTTACCATGGAGTTCATCGAGTAATCTTTCAAACTCATCATCAGTAATTTCATCGGCATCCACTATCGGTTGAGGCGTGGGAGCCGAAGCGACCTTTGGTTTAGCTGGCACTTCTTCCTCTGCTTTAAACTTGCCTGAACCATGCAGTTCATCAAGCAATGCCTCAAACTCATCATCAGTGATGTCATCACCCGATGCTGAAGGCGCTTTAACTGGCGCAGCTGGCTTAGCGACCACAGGTTCAGACGCCACAGCGGTAGCAGCCGCAGGGCCTTTTCCTGAGCCATGAAGCGCATCTAACAAAGCTTCAAATTCAGCATCGTTGATATCATCAATACTTGAAGATGAGCTATTACTTATCTCTGCGGGAATGTCTTGTCGGACGGGAGTTTCAACAATGGCTTCAACGACAGGCTCTGGTTCGACAACTTCTATCACCTCTGCAGACGCAACTTCAGATGGCAATGGCGCACCTGAACTCAGCATTTTAAGTCTAGCCAACAGGCCTGACTCAGCAGGATCTTGTTGTTCGCCCTGCTGCGTTTGAGCGAACATAGTATTAATAGCATCAACAGCCTGCAAAATAATATCCATCAGCTCTGCGTTTACGCTGCGTTTGCCTGTGCGCAATAGATCGAAGGTATTTTCAGCCTCATGACACACATCGACCATGGGAGTTAAGCTAAGAAAGCCTGCGCCACCTTTAACGGTATGAAACCCTCGGAAAATGGCGTTTAGCAAGTTTGTGTCATCAGGATTATTTTCAAGCGCAACGAGTTGCTCTTGCAGAAGCTCTAAAATTTCACCGGCTTCGATTAAAAAGTCCTGGAGTATCTCTTCATCTACATCAAAGGCCATCAAATTGACTCCCAGTTAGAAACCCAGACTCGATAGAAGATCATCCACTTCGTCTTGACCCGTTACTACATCTTGACGAAGTTCGGCATTCATTATCGGCCCTTCCGCTTCAATATTATTTTTCTGAGCAATCTGACTTTCAATCATAGGCTGCTCACCAAATACCGTCAGCATAGAAACCAGATTACTTTCAACTTCCATTACCAGATCAATAACACGGCGTATCATTTGCCCTGTTAAGTCTTGAAAATCTTGCGCCATCAATATTTGATTCAGCAATTCACGTAATCGAATCGAGTCGTCTGAACTACGGGACATAAGATCTTGGACATCGTGACAAAGAACCTTAAATTCACTTAAGACTATCTCGCGTCGCATTAATTTGTCCCAAGATGGCATGACTTTTTGAATATTAACCGTTACGGCATTGGCCAGAGGTAAACATTCTTCAACCGCATCCATGGTTTTATTTGCCGCTTGTTCAGTCATGTCAATAACGTAATTTAAACGTTGCTTGGCATCGGGAATTTCTGTATTGGCTAATTCAGAAAGACGATTATCAACTTGAAAATCCATCAGCGCACTATGAAGTTGCCGAGTTAATTTCCCTACCTCTTCGAATAATTCTCGTTGCAGTGGAGCTGCTAGCTCCCGAAATAAATCATCTGCCTGACTTTGCTCACCTGCACTCAATAATTCAACAAAGTGCTGAGCTTGCTCGAGCGTGATGAGCCCTGATGTTTGTGACTTCATAGCTCATCCTTGCTCAAGCGAGTCGTTCGAATATTTTATCTAACTTCTCTTTCAGCGTTGCTGCGGTAAAAGGCTTAACCACATATCCATTCACTCCCGCTTGAGCGGCAGCAATAATCTGTTCACGTTTTGCTTCAGCAGTTACCATTAATACGGGTAAATGCTTTAGCGAATCATCTGCGCGAATTGCTTTTAACAGATCGATCCCTTGCATGCCGGGCATATTCCAATCTGTAACAACAAAATCAAAATCCCCCTTTTGCAACATCGGCAGGGCTGTTGAGCCATCGTCTGCTTCTTGGGTGTTGTTAAACCCCAAGTCTCGCAACAAGTTCTTGATGATACGCCTCATTGTCGAAAAATCGTCAACAATGAGAATCTTCATATTCTTGTCCAAGGTTTCCTCCGGTGAGCTGACATTCTGTGCTCGATTAATAATTATACTTATGTCCAGTGCTTGAGTTTAGCTTTCAATCGCAACATTGCCTGACTTAATATCTGGCTAACCCGCGATTCACTGACTTCAAGAATGGCGCCAATCTCTTTTAAATTCAATGCTTCATCGTAGTACAGGGATAACACTAATGCATCTCTTTCAGGCAATAATTTAATTGCCTCAACCAGAGCAGAATGAAATTGGTTCTCAGCTAATGCTTCAAATGAATCATCATCGGACCGATCACTCACTGTAAGTATATCCTGAGATACGCCTAAGTCTTCTATCCCTATGATTTTTCCGACAGAAACATCGTTAAGAATATGATGGTACTCATCGAGCGTCATATCAAGTTTTTCTGCAATTTCTGTGTCGCGTGCATCACGACCCAGCGCTTGCTCTAACTCATCTATAGCGTGTGCAACCTTACGGTTGTTACGATGAACGGAACGAGGGACCCAATCGCCGCGGCGAATTTCATCTAACATGGCCCCACGTATGCGTATGCCGGCGAAGGTTTCAAATTTCGCACCCTTGCCACCATCAAACTTGGATGATGCTTCTAATAACCCCATCATCCCAGCTTGGAGTAAATCATCTAACTGCACTGAGGCAGGTAGTCTGGCGAGTAAATGATGCGCAATTCTTTTAACCAACGGAGCATACTGTTCAACGATCGACGATTTATTGTCTAAACAAGTATACGCAGCGGCTTTATTCACTCGTTTTTTCCTCTTGAAAATCTGGTCGTTGTACTAAACGCTCAACGAAAAACTCCAAATGCCCACCAGGTTGCTGCGGTACAGGCCAGCTTAGAATTTTATTTGCCAACCCTTGATACGCAATCGCTGCTGGTGATTTAGGATACGCTTCAACCACCAATTTTTGTTTACGAACTGATTTACGTAAGTTTTCGTCAAATGGGATTGTTGCAACCAATTCAAGGGCGACATCCAAAAATCTGTCGGTCACTTTACTGAGTTTAGCAAATAATTCCATACCTTCGCGTAAACTACGCACCATATTGGCAACTATTTTAAAACGGAACACGCCATGCTCACGGCTGAGGATTTTTATCAGGGCATAGGCATCGGTAATTGATGTCGGTTCATCACAAACAACGACCAGCACATCCTGTGATGCACGTGAGAAACTGAGCACCATATCTGAAATCCCAGCAGCAGTATCTACGACTAGAATATCAAACTGAGTCCGCATCTCACTAAATGCACGAATTAACCCTGCATGTTGCGCTGGGCTTAATTCCACCATCCCTTGTGTTCCTGAAGTGGCTGGCACTATGCCAATCCCTTTAGGGCCACGAACGATAATATCGTCAAGCTCTGCATCACCAGAGAGAACATGGGAGAGGTTACGCTCGGCACGAATACCCAGCATGACATCGACGTTTGCTAAGCCAAGGTCAGCATCAAGTACCAAGACACGCTTGCCTTTTTCGGCTAATGCCACAGCTGTATTAATTGAGACGCTGGTTTTACCAACGCCACCTTTACCACCTGTGACCGCGATTACTTTCACTTTTTCGTTATAGGGTTGATTCATCATACGTAAACCACTTGCTTGATCCAGGGTCATAAATCTACTCAAATGCACAGGCCATATTATCTGACCACGCTGTGTCTTGTAATGATTGTTGTTCTGTACTATCTAACGCTGCGAGTGCCTGCTGGGCTAAATCTAAGGTATCCGCAACTTTCATATCTTCAGGAACTCTTTGTCCATCAGTAACATAACTTAATGGTAATCCGTTTTGGATCAACACACTTAATGCCCCTGCTAACGACACAGATTCATCGAGTTTTGTGAGAACGACACCAGATAGGGGAATGCGTTTAAAATGATTGACTGCATCTTGCAGCACACGGCGCTGTCCTGTCGCAGACAGTACCAGATAACTGCGGATAGGTATCCTGCTATTTGCAGTTAAATTATCAAGTTGCTGGTAAAGACGCATATCTCGCTGTCCCATGCCAGCCGTATCTATCAATACTAGCTTGCGATTCCTAAACTGATAGAGAATTTGCTCTAATTCATTCAGATCATGAGCTTGCTTTACTGGGCAGCCCATTATTTTCCCATAAGTTGCTAATTGCTCATAGGCTCCGATGCGATAATGATCTGTCGTTATAAGAGCAACATGCTCAGCACCGTGATGGGCAGCAAAACGGGCTGCTAGTTTCGCTAACGACGTGGTTTTACCCACACCCGTTGGCCCCACCAATGCCACCACGCCGCCCTGTTTAACAATATCATCACCTTGATTATCAAGCATATTAGCTAAACTTTGAGGTAAGGCTCTGACTAATTCTGCAGGCGTATAATGTTGGCTCAGCGCCGCTAATTTATTCGCAACCGCAGGAGAGAATTCAGCCTCAAGTAACTTGGCCTCGAGCATAGCACCGACGGGGTCGATGCGTTTTTTATGTTCTGTCATCAAAGAGGACACTTGGTGTGTCAATAAATTACGCAATGAGGCTAACTCATCACGCATTGCCTCAATATCAGCGCTTTGTTTCTGTGATGTTTGTGGCTTCTTATCAAACGTAGCAGGCGCTTCGCGACGCTCCACTTTTGCCGCTGCCGGCGCTTGTAACCCCTGTGCCCATGCGGGTAACGCGGCATCAACTTGCTGATGCGACATTTGTTGATTCAAACGGCTTTGTTGCTTCTCTAGCAAGGCTTGTAATGAGTCAGCAGGTGCCGCTGGCTTAGCACGGGTTTCTACTCGTACTGGCTGCTTAGCACCCAAGGACACAAGGTCGTCACTCACGTCCATAAAGGTTGGCGCTGGCGCAGTAGCTGCGGTTTTCGCTTTAGGTTCGTCATAGTCAACGGCGGCGACAATTTCGATGCCCCCATTCACTTTCTTATTTGACATAATGACGGCATCTGAGCCGAGTGTTTCTTTCACTTGGGCCAGTGCGGCGCGCATGTCTTTGGCAAAAAATCGTTTAATCTTCACTTATGCGTCCTCTACTGGCCGACTGCAGATACGATACGTATTTGCTTCTCATCAGGTATTTCTTGATATGAAATGACTCTGAGATTAGGAATAGTATGTTTAACAAAGCGTGACAGCGTCGCGCGTAACATACCTGACGTCAACAATATGGCGGGTTGTCCGACCATTTCTTGCTTCTGAGCCGCATCGGCAAGGGACTGCTGCATGCGTTCTGCAAGACCGGGTTCAATGTTAGGACCATCACCACCGGTTGCTTGCATTGACTGATGCAACATCTGTTCCAACTCTGGCGCCAAAGTTATGACGGGGATTTCGAGCTCTGGGCCTGAGATTTCCTGAACGATCATACGTTTCAACGCGATACGCACTGCAGCGGTCAAGACTTCAGTGTCATTACTCTTAGTGCCGTATTCTAACAAAGTTTGCACTATAGTACGCAAGTCTCTGACTGAAACCCCTTCATTTAATAGGTTCTGCATCACTTTTACGACATGTCCTAGTGGCATTACATCAGGAATAAAGCCATCCACCAGCTTAGGCGAGTGTTTCGCAAGCATATCCATCAGTTGTTGCACTTCTTCGTATCCTAACAACTTAGCAGCATTATTGGTCAGCAATTGACTAATATGGGTTGCCACAACCGTAGCTGCATCGACAACCGTATACCCTAATGTTTGGGCATGCTCACGTAATTCAGGGGCAATCCATACTGCTTCAAGACCAAAAGCTGGATCGCGCGTTTCGATACCATCGAGCTTGCCATAGACTTGGCCAGGATTAATCGCCAATTCGCAGTCGTGACGTATATCCGCCTCACCAACGACTACGCCCATTAGTGAAATGCGATAGGCATTAGGTGACAAATCTAAGTTATCCCGAATATGCACCGCTGGCACTAAGAAGCCCAACTCTTGCGATAACTTTTTACGGACTCCTTTGATACGGCTTAATAACTCGCCACCTTGGCCCTTATCGACCAGTGGGATCAAGCGATATCCAACCTCAAGCCCAATAGTATCAACATGATGGACATCGTCCCACCCCAGTTCTTTAGGCTCTTTATCTTGTCTCTCTACAGGGCCTGATTTAACAAGTTCTAAGGCTTTAATGCGTTTTGATTCATTACGCTTATAGACAAAATAGGCAGCACCCGCAGTAATAAAGGCGAAGCTTAAGAACGCCATATGCGGCATGCCAGGGACAATACCCATGACAAACAACACTCCAGCGGCGATACCCAATGATTTATGACTGTCAAACATCTGACTCATCATCATTTGGCCCATGTCGCCCGATTCATTTTGACGGGTCACCATCAAGGCAGCAGCGATTGACAACAACAAACCTGGGATCTGCGCCACCAGACCATCACCAATGGTCAGCAAGGTATAAATTTCAACCGCTTCAGAGAAACTTAAGCCATGTTGAACAATACCTATGATGAAACCACCTAAGATGTTAATCACTAAAATCATGATACCCGCAATTGCATCACCTTTTACGAATTTTGAAGCACCATCCATCGCGCCATAAAAATCAGCTTCACGGGTCACTTCGGCGCGACGTAATCTTGCTTGATCTTGATTCAAAGTTCCGGCATTTAAGTCGGCATCAATAGCCATTTGCTTACCAGGCATAGCGTCCAAGGTAAAGCGGGCGCTCACTTCTGCTATACGACCGGCACCTTTAGTAACCACAGCAAAGTTGATGATAATCAAAATGATAAAGACAACTAAACCAACGGCATAGTTACCGCCAATCACCACAGAACCGAAGGCTTCAATGACCTTACCAGCCGCATCACCACCATTATGCCCCTCGAGTAACACTACACGAGTAGAAGCGACGTTTAGCGCAAGGCGTAATAACGTCGCCACTAGCAGAACACTTGGGAAAGCGGCAAAATCCAACGGTCTATCAGTATAAATTGCGACTAATAATACGATGAGCGCTAAGGCTATGTTGAATGAAAAAAGTATGTCTAGTAAGAATGGAGGGATAGGTAAAACTATCATGGCCAATGCTGCGAGTACGAGTATAGGAGTGCCTATACCTTTAAACGTGCTCAAGCGCATTTGTTTTACTTGACCTAAGGTCGCTCTAACATCCATTCATATTTACCTAAACTTTGACGTATGACAGCATGAAAGCAAAAAGTACGCCAATAGCGTATTGGCGCACAATAATATCACGACTTCAAAGAATTTTTAGCTTAGATCTTAATATTTTAACTCATCGGGAATGGGTTGATTAAGTGGGATTGGAATAGGCTTGCGACCTCGGCCTTTTTGGTACTGGCGCAACTGGAATACATAGGCCAAAATCTGCGCCACTGCGGTAAACAATCCTTCAGGAATTTGTTGATCTAACTTAGTCGTATGGTATATAGCTCTTGCTAATGGCGGGGCTGAGACGATTGTCACGTTATGGGCCCTTGCTATCTCACGAATTTTAAATGCGACATCATCGACACCTTTGGCAACAACAAAAGGCGCGACTGAACGCTGCACGTCATATTTAATCGCTACAGCAAAATGCTCAGGGTTAACGACGATGACATCGGCATTGGGTACTTCGGCCATCATTCGACGCTGAGCCAACTCGCGTTGCATCTGCCGTACTCGCCCTTTGACTTCAGGCTTCCCTTCAGTATCTTTATACTCATCTTTAACTTCTTGTTTGGTCATCTTAAGTTGTTTGTTGTGATTCCAAAGTTGAAATGGCACATCGATGACGACAATTAACAAAATAGAGCAGCATAACAGGATAAACATCCACACGAGCAAATCTAATGCATGGTAAACATTGCCAGGAAGATGGTCGCTAGACAACAACAGAATTTCATTAAAATAAAAGCTCAGTAGCAAATATGCAGAAAATGCCACCACAGAAAACTTGGCAATCCCCTTTGTCAGCTCAACTACTGCTTGCACGCCAAACATGCGCTTTAGACCTGCTGCAGGGCCCATTTTACTGGCCTTAGGCATCATAGCTTGGGTCGAGAAATTCATCCCACCTAAGGCAACGTTACCAATAAAAGCAACGACTACGATCAACAGCATAATTTTTGCCATGGGCCAGGCGATTTCGCTCGCAACAACGCCCCAGACATTGAACATTTCTTCAGTATCAAAGATTTGCGCCCTGTCCATGGTAAAAACCGTCTCAAACACCCGAGTTAAACTCGTGGCAAGACTCGGACCGAGCATATAAAAACCACATGCTGCCGAAATTAATACTGCTGCTGTACCAAGTTCTTTCGAACGCGCAATCTGCCCTTTTTCCCGCGCCTGTTCTAGACGCCTCCCTGTGGGTTCCTCACTGCGTTCACCGCTTGATTCTTCAGCCATGGGCTGCTCCTAATACCGTCATATCAAGCCATCTGCGTTACATTGAAGCGCTAACATATCGCAAAGCAGCACTTGAGCCGCGGCCCACACTTCATCAAAATGCTCCATGACAGGTGTTAAGGTTAACCAAAGAATAAACAGCCCGCCAATCATAGTGATCGGAAAACCTATAGAGAAAATGTTTAACTGCGGCGCGGCGCGGGTCATCACCCCGAAGGACAAATTGACTAACAACAGGGCGATAATCGCGGATATCGACATAGTTAATGCCGCACCAAACATATACGAACCCCAATCTGCTAGAGCACGGTAGCTAGTGAGTGTTAATCCTTGATTAGAAATGGGTAGGGTCTCAAAGCTCGCCACCAGCATACGGATCATCAACAGATGGCCATCTACAGCTAAGAAGATCAATGTCGCCAACAATAGGAAAAAGTTACCAATAACCGGAGTTTGCTGACCAGAACCGGGATCCACCATAGAGGCAAAACCGAGACTGGTTTGCATACCAATAATCTGTCCGGTTAATACAAAAACTTGCATCACCATTTGAGTCACAAACCCCATGGCAACACCAATAATGATTTGCTGCGCTGTGATAAATACTGCGCTGAGTGAAAATAAATCGGCATTTTGAACGGGAGGAAGCACTGGTGCTATAGCAAAGGTAATCGCCATAGCCAATAATAAGCGTACGCGGCTCGGTGTTGTTGCCGCCCCAAATACCACCATTACCATCAGCATACTGGTGACACGAAACAGCGGCCACATATAAGCGGCAATGGTCTGCATTAAGGTATCGAGCAGAAGCTCCATTGGGTTAGCCTATTACTTGCGGGATGCGATTAACCATCTCGACAAAAAAGTCCATTAGGGTTTCTACTAACCAATGTCCCATGAACATCAAACCGAAAAGTGTCACTAATAATCGCGGAAGAAAGCTTAATGTCTGTTCGTTGATCGAAGTCGCGGCTTGAAACACAGCAACAATCAAACCGATACCTAGCCCAGGTAGTACAATGGCAGACACCATCATGACAATAACGGATAGAGCCTCACGAAAAATATCAATTAGCGCCTCTGGACTCATGTGCGGACTCTCCCTTGGCTACCCGAAACTATTCGCTAATGTCCCAATGACTAAGCTCCAACCATCGACGAGCACAAACAGCATGATCTTAAACGGTAGCGACACTATCATAGGGGATAACATCATCATACCCATGGCCATTAAGATACTGGCCACCACAAGATCTAACACTAAAAATGGCACAAACAACATAAAGCCAATTTGAAAAGCTGTTTTCAACTCGCTGGTAATAAAGGCGGGGATCAGCACACTCATCGGAGCTTCTTCGGGCGACTTAATGTTCTTATAGCCTGAAATTTCGATAAAAGTTTTTAAGTCAGTGGTCCTGACTTGCCCCAACATAAAACCTTTGAGTGGCTCTTTGCCTTTTTCAAACGCTTGCTGCAAGGTTAACTGCTCTTCTATGTAAGGCTTAACCCCTTCGTCATAAATCCGGTCAAACACTGGCGCCATAATAAAGAAGGTCATGAATAAACTCATACCAATTAAGACTTGATTAGACGGCGTCTGTTGTAACCCAATGGCTTGACGTAATATTGACAGAACGATGATGATCCGCGTGAAAGAAGTCAACATAATGAGCATCGCAGGTAAAAAACTCAGCGATGTCATCAACAGTAAAATCTGCATTGTGACCGAGTATTCTGTTGAACCGTCAGGTCCTGTTGTTACGGTAACCGCAGGCAAAACACCATCGGCAGCCCATGCCGACGGCATGCATAACAGAATAACTAAGCCAACTAACGCGAGGATACGTGTTGTCATTGTTTTAATTTCGCCTGACGTAGCCGACTCGCAAAGGAATCAGACTCTATATGGATAGGTTCAGCTAACTTATCAATCAAACTCACCTGCTGCGAGCTAACTCCAAGTAAATATTGCTGTTCCCCCACCTGTACCAAGACTAAACGCTCTTTTTGTCCTAGGGAAGTCACGGCTATCGTTTTTAGAACACCGTTGGTCGTCGGTACTAAATTGAACCGCCTCAGTAGATAAGCTAACGCAAAAATTAAGAGTAAAACCAGAATTAAACCGCCTAACATACTCGCTAAGGTTGCGACTTGAGAAGGTTCAGCCATTTTTGCAGCTGTAGGAACGACTGGAGTGATGTTCGCTGCGCCTTCCCCGAGGCTATCGGCGCTCGTTTGAACCGCTGCCACTAAACTGTGTATTACCGATGTGCTCATTTAAAGTTCCAACTACTTATACAGCTCGTATTATTTAAGCTTTTTAATTCGCTCGGTTTGACTGATCACATCGGTTAAACGAATACCGAATTTATCGTTTACTACCACAACCTCACCATGCGCAATCAGCGTACCGTTAACCATCACATCTAAGGGTTCACCTGCAACTCTGTCTAGCTCAACCACAGAACCTTGGTTTAACTGCAACAGGTTACGAATACTAATGTAGCTACGGCCCACTTCCATAGAGATAGTGACGGGGATATCTAAAATAGTATCTAATTTTGCCGCTTCTGCCTTAGTGATAGGTCTTGAATCATCAACTAATTCATCGAGTTCAATCGCGTTAGCTTCCTCTAGGGCTTGTTCTGCCATTGCTGCAGCCCAATCATCCGTATCGTCTGTGCTCATCTTACTTCACCTTATAATTCTGATATATCGCGAGATTTACCCTTGCGCGTCACTAATTGTAGCTCGGATTTAACTGTCTCTGGCCGAGGGATCTTTTCATATATTTTAAGCGCTAGGTTATCTCTAGAACGGCCCATTTTACAACGATATGTCGGTAAATCCTCGATTTTCATCATAATATATTCCGGCAGCTCAATCGGAATAATATCGCCCGCTTTAAAATTCATCACATCTTTGAGCGTTAACTCATGTTCCACAATATTGGCATCGAACCCAACCTTCACATCCATGATTTCATCATGCAATGCCTGAGACCAACGCATGTCAGTATCTTGCTTATCACTTTGTACACCGGCATCGAGCAACTCGCGAATAGGCTCAATCATGGAATAAGGCATAGTGATATGGAAATCACCGCCACCGCCATCGACTTCAATATGGAATGAGTTAATCACGACAACTTCGGTAGGGCTGACAATGTTGGCCATGGCCGGATTGACTTCAGAGTCCAAATAATCAAACTCCACATCCATTACAGGTGCCCAAGCATCTTTATAATCTTCAAAAATTATTTTGAGCAACAGTTGTACAATACGTCTTTCTGTTGGCGTAAATTCACGCCCTTCAATCTTGGCATGGAAACGCCCATCACCACCAAAGAAGTTATCCACTAGGATGAACACCAATCGAGCTTCCATGGTGATCAATGCAGTACCTTTGAGCGGACTAAAACGCACCATATTCAAGCTAGTAGGAACGAATAGCGTATGTACATACTCGCCAAACTTGAGCATCTGTACACCGTTAATCGACACTTCGGCAGCACGGCGCATCATATTGAACATGCTGATACGCAAATGGCGTGCAAAACGCTCATTCACGATTTCCAACGTCGGCATACGCCCACGAACTATTCGATCTTGGGAAGAGAAGTCGTAAGAGCGAGCATCTTCTCCGACAGCGTCAATTTCATCATCATCGACGTCATCAACCCCGTGCAGTAGCGCATCAATTTCGTCTTGGCTTAATAAATCACTCACTATATTGCCTTCGCCTCTTTTGGTGCTGAAATTAAAGGGTTATTGCATCACAAAACCAGTAAACAGCACTTTCTCGACAACTTTACGGCCAGTAACCGACTGCAAAGTATTTTGCACACTCAAGAGTGCTAACTGACGTAACTCATCTTTCCCAGCCTGCGTACTGAGTTTTTGCACATCAGCGCCGCTAAAGGTCGTTAACAGCGCATCTTCAATCAGGGGGATGTGTTTTTGTGTCAGCACATCATCGTCTGTACCACGCACCATAAGTTGTACTTTGATCTCAACTAAACGCGCTCTATCAGGCCCAGGTAAGTTGAATAAGAAAGGGCGTGGCATAGGCACATATGAAGCAGTGGCTAAATCTCCAGTGGCAGGGGCTTCAGCCTGAACAGTTCCATCAGCGGCAGCGACTGGTACTTCCTCGGAGCTGCTCCCCATAAAAAACCATACGCCGCCACCGATTAAAAGAGCGACTAGAACACCTACTCCAGCGAAAATAAACAGTTTTTTCTTACTTTTAGGCTCTTCGGTACTTTCAAGTTCTAACGATTCTTCCTTAGCCATCACTATTCTCTTTAATTTAGGCGGAACAAATGACGATTCTGGTTTACCGAAACGTCATTATGTTAGTCATTGCTATAGGTTACCTACTTAAGCGTAATAATCTATACCTGAATTTACACTAGTGGCTTGATTTAAACCTAAATGTAGCTCTTCTGCTGAGATTTCATCCACATCAGCCCCATTTGAACCGCCACCATCACCAAAACCACCCTCTCGACGTTCACCTTGGCCACCTTGAGACACATGACTATCAGCCAATTGCATCCCTTGCTCTTGCAGTAACTCGCGCAATCTCGGCATAGCTTGTTCAACCAGATCACGCGTTTGTGTCTGAGTGACATGGAACTGTACTTGGGTTTGATCGCCATGCACTTGGATTTTTACCAGCATATGCCCAAGCTCAGGGGGATCAAGCCTAATTTCAGCATGTTGAATACCTTGACTCACCATAGTGATCAACTGTTGCTTCATCACGGGTGAAAACCGTTGGATCATCTCTTGCATTTGGTTCTGCTGCTCAACACCTTGGCGTAATGATAGCTGAACTTGCATTGTTTCTTGGCGATTTACTTGTGACATCGAGAGTGTATGGATTGATGATGTAGACTTAATATCTGAGAAGGTACTACCATCATCAATAAAATTTTCATCTCGGGGAATATCCATCGCAACGGTCAATTTTGCATCTTTAAGTAATAGGTTAGCAGCCAGATCTGGATTAAGACTCCCATCAAGATCACTTTCTGTTACAGACGGAGTAGACGATGATTCAGAAGAAACAGCAGAACCTAAAGTATTAAGTTCAAAGGTATTTGCTGAGGTCGTAACGTTACCTTTATTGAGACTGTCCAATATCGGAGCACTCGCGGCACTAGCTGATGACTTTGGCGAAGTGCTCATCGTCGATTTTGTCGTTGAACTAATCGTAAAACCAGCTTGATTAACCACAGCGTTAAGTGTGGCTTCATTCTCGACTAAAGGCTCATCTATGCTAACGCCCACATGAGTTGTAGCGACAAGCTCTGTGTCTTCTATATGTAATTCAGCAGCATCATCGATCAAATTGGGGTCAATAACAGTATCGGTATCCACTGGCGCTGCAATTATATTTGGATCTATGGGAAGAATCTGAACGAGTGGCTTATCAGTCAAAGGGGCTGGCTTAACATCATTATCAGATACAGCCACTGGCGCATCTGATGCAGTAGATACTAGCTTTTGTAATTCAGCAGAGAAACCCACTTCATCAATCATTGCATCTGATGCCTGATAAACATTTTCTTCGCCCGTTATGTCAGTGGTATCTTCAGCATTTAAAAATACTAGCGGCAAACTCTCTCCCTCTGATACCGTTTTCTTCATGTCATTTGCCATGCTGATCTGGGCGAAGATGAGATTTACGTCAGCGTCATCCGTTGATATGTCTTTATCTTTTACTTTATCAGTAGAGGCGATCTGCACTTTATCGTCAGTATTCGCTGTAGCCTTTTTAGGCGCGGAAATAGAAAATGAGCTAGCGGAGACAGACGCAAGTGTAGATGAAAAGTCTTCATTATTAGACTCTTGGGAAGATGTCTTAGCGGAATTGGCCGCAGAGTTGCCTGTTTTACTCAACAGGATATTGGTCATTTGTTGCATAAGTGCTCCCAAACATCACCCAGCAGAAAAAGAAAATGGCTGGGTAGAAACGTCAATTAAACACTGCGGTTGCAGGGTCATGGACTAAATCAAAGCAAATAAGATGCCAAAACTTCAGTTTTTAATGCGGCATATTGAAAAGAATAAAACTCAGGGAAAGAAGTCGAACAAATGTTCTGCACCATAAGCGGCAACAGAAAACTGAACTCATAGAGGTTAGTTAATGGAAAAGATACCGATCATTTAACGCACCATTACACTAACGCTGATGACGGCGATAAAACTGCTGAGAAGCAAATTCATCGGTCATTTTCTGCTCTCTTTTTTGTTCAACAACTTGGCGCTTCTTCTCTTTACTCGCTAACAGTAATTCCACTGCCTTACGTTTTTTCTGTTTTTCCAACCAATGCTGTTGTCGATATTCTTTTTGTTTTTCACCGTCGGCCACAACGCGATTTTGCTGAGTAATAGCGTCATCAATCTGACGAATAAAGCGATGAAACTGGTGATAGTGACTGGCACTAATGGCTTGGCCTTGCTGGGATTGCATTTGCTTCATGTATTCTAAGCGATAGTTATTGAGTGCACTGAGTTGATTCAGCCGTTTTTGACACTCTAACTGCGCCGACTTTAACAATAACGCCGCTTGTTCTTCGGCATCATTGGCGAGCTTTAACACTAACAACAAGGGATCGGCGTTAGCCATACTAGACCTCGATTAATTCGATGACGCCATTATTTGCACTGTGCGGCAAGTTGCCCGAGCATGACTTGGCTATCGGCAAAACTGAATGCATCACGCATGGTTTGGCGTAAAAAAGCATTCATCGCCGGCTGTAATCGTATCGCATTATCGATTCGAGGATCGCTGCCTTGTGCGTAGGCACCAATGGAAATCAAATCCCGATTTTGCTGATACAAGGAATAAGTTTGTTTCACGCGGCGCATCGCTTCCAAATGTTCATTGGAGATCACCATAGGCGCGACTCGGCTAATAGAAGCTTCAATATCAATCGCAGGATAGTGCCCAGAGTCCGCAAGCGAACGTGACAAGACTATATGACCATCAAGAATCGCCCGCGATGCATCGGCAATGGGATCCTGTTGATCGTCCCCTTCCGTCAACACAGTATAAAATGCCGTAATTGAACCTTGACCTGGGCCACCGTTGCCGGCGCGCTCAACTAAACGCGGCAGCTTTGCAAACACTGAAGGCGGATAGCCTTTGGTGGCAGGCGGCTCACCCACAGCCAAAGCTATTTCCCGTTGAGCTTGGGCATAACGCGTCAAACTATCCATTAATAACAAGACGTTATAGCCCAAATCGCGAAAGTATTCGGCAATACGAGTCGAGGTTTCACAGGCGCGAAGGCGCATCAGCGGCGAGGTATCTGCAGGCGCGGCAACAACAACAGAACGCGCTCGACCTTTATCCCCAAGAATCTCTTCAATAAACTCTTTGACTTCACGGCCACGCTCGCCCACCAGCCCAACCACAATAATGTCGGCAGTGGTACCGCGGGTCATCATGCCTAAGAGCACACTCTTACCCACACCAGAACCAGCAAACAAGCCCATACGTTGGCCTTTACCCACAGTCAGCATGGCATTAATGGCGCGAACGCCAACGTCCAGCGGCTCGGTAATAGCACGGCGGGATAAGGGATTAATGGCAGCGCTATGTCTTGGCGCTTGTTGATCTGTCTGCAACGCACCTAAACCATCTAAAGGCACGCCGTTACCATCGAGCACGCGTCCTAACAACGACAAGCCGACATTGAGTCCAGTTTGTTCCCCTAAAGGAACCACCCGGGCACCGGGTAATACCCCACGTAATTCTTCGATAGGCATTAAATAAAGGAGTTCGCCATCAAAGCCGACAACTTCGGCAATTAACTCGCCCGCCATGGTTTCGATGGAACATAAGCTGCCCACAGGCGCGCGGCAACCGCTCGCCTCTAAGGTTAAGCCAACAACACGAACCAGCTGACCACTTGCCACAGCACGAAATGGCGGCACTTTATCCTGATGATGATTCAGCCTATTCAGCAGTTGGTGTTGGCGATTTTGCATCTGTTCCGGCATCCGATTGGGTATCTAAGTGCTCACCTGTGTTTGAGGTAGATTGCATGTCCTCAGTGTCTTGGTTAACCGTATCGACAGCTTGGTCATCCGCCGTTTGATTATCAAGCTCAGACTCAAGCGCCACAGCCACTTGTTTGGCAGTATCTTCAGCTTCAATCGTCTCTTGCAGTTGATGCTGTTTATCACTCAAATGCGCATGTTGATTTCGTAATGACTCAAACACGGTATCAATACGCGATGAAAGCGTTAAATCCACTAAAGAGCGATGACTGCTCAGAATACAATCGCCTGCACTTAACGTCGGATCGACTTCAAGCTCCCATTTACTGCGGGTCAGTTGGGCGGTGGAATAAAGTTGTTCGACAAGGATCACATCGTCAGGATGCAGCCGAATAGTCACCGCTTGCTCCTTAATGGGTAGCGACTCTATGCCTAAGCGTAATGCCGAAAGTACTTGTTCTGGATGGGTTTTTAATTCGTGACCTATGACAGATTTAGCTAATGTCATACTCAAGTTCAGTAGGGAGAGCTCAATATCACCATCGAGTAATTGCAATGGCTTTTCAAATTGAGTTAATAAGGCTTCAAACCGCGAAAGTAAAACTTTGGCTTGAGCTAAACCGGTTTCTAATCCTTGCTCATGCCCTTGGGCGAGCCCTTCAGTATGGCCTTGCTCTAAGCCTTCTAAGCGACCTTTTTCTAGCCCTTGCTCGTAACCTTGTTGTTTACCTTCGGCAAACCCTTCTTCTTCAGCTTGGGCGCGAATGTCTTCAATCTCGGCCATCGTCGGCGGAGAAACACTCTCAACTGTCGTAGGCTTAGCGGCTTGATGATTCGAATGGCCGAACAAATTCGAGATAGAATCGTCATCGGCTTCAGTCACATCTGGCAGTGCCCAGTGACTAAACTCAATATCTCCGTCGCTCAAGACCTTATTTGACGGTTTATTGTCACTCGGATTAGAGGAACTCATCGCCACCACCGCCGCCTAACATGATTTCGCCACTGTCGCTTAAGCGACGGGCAATAGACAGGATTTCTTTTTGGGCGACTTCAACTTCACTGATACGGATTGGGCCCATGGCCTCAAGATCGTCACGCAGCAATTCAGCGGCACGTTTTGACATGTTGCCCAAGATTTTTTCTTTCAGCTGATCATCAGTGCCTTTGAGCGCCTTCATCAGTACATCTTGCTGTACTTCACGCAACAAGGCTTGAATACCACGGTCATCAACGTCGATTAAGTTTTCAAATACGAACATCAAGCCTTGGATTTGCTGCGCCATTTCTTCGTCAGACTCGCGCATGGTTTCCATCAACTGACTTTCGATACCCGTATCTAAATAGTTCATGATGTTGGCAGCCGCTTTTAAGCCACCCATTTTCGCGGCCTGTGCGCCACCTTGACCAGCAAACTGTTTTTCCATGATGTCGTTCAGCTCTTGCAGTGCAGCGGGCTGTACTTCTTCAAGATTCGCAATCCGCATCATCAAGTCTAAGCGAGTATTTTCAGGGAATTGACCAAAAATTTCCGCCGCCTGATCGGGTTCTAAATAGGACAACACGATCGTTTGGATCTGAGGATGTTCGTTTTGAATAATGGTCGCTACTTGGCGTGCATCCATCCATTTCAACGAATCCAAACCTTTAGCACCGCTGCCCATGATAATCTGTTCAATCAGATTACCCGCTTTATCTTCACCCAGCGCGGCGGTTAAGGCTTTACGAACGAACTCTTCGCTGTTGAAACCAATAGAAGAATACTTTTGTATGTCATCGAGAAACAGCTTATGTACCCCGATGACTTTTTCTTGACCAAACTCATCCATTGCCGCCATCGCCATACCCACTTTTTGCACTTGCTTCGGCTCTAAGTGTTTTAAAATGGATGCAGCATCGGCCTCACTCAAACTGAGGAGTAAGATCGCGGTCTTTTCGACACCGCTAATATCCTTAATGTTAAAGGCAGGTGGGGCCGCTGCAGCCACTTCTTTCGTTTTATTCTCAGCCATTGTCTTGTAACCAGTTTTTCACGACTTGAGTAGAGAGCTCAGGCTCATTCGCCACGAGCGCACGGATAGCTTTAATCATATCATCATCTTTGTGCAAATTAGGGATATGAATTGAACCATCATCGGCATAACTGTATTCCGCCTCTTGGGTATTGAGCATCCCTAGCGTATCTGCCGCGTACTGGTCCTCAATTTCGGCCAATTCGTTACCTAATCTGCCATCCTCAGGCATATTCACACTGTCAGGATAGATTAAGCGTTTCAGCATAGGACGTACCACAGCTAAAATCAGTACCAGAATCACTAGTGCACCAATACCGAGCTTAATCGCACGCCAGAACCAAGGTTGTTCCCACAGTTCTAGTGCTGGCAAGTCTTCAACCAATTGATCCATAAAGGGAACCGTTACAACTTCTAACACATCACCCCGTTGCGAGCTAAAACCTACGGCACCTTCGAGTAAACGACGGATATTGGTCAGCTCTTGTTCAGTACGGGCAACACGCGCCACTTGACCATTTTCTCCGGCTGCACCGGGTTTAAAGTCCACCGCAACCGACACACTAATGCGGCGAACGGCGCCAACTTGCTGACGGGTGTGGCTAATCGTAGTATCTAACTCAAAATTACGGGTCGCTTCACGGTGCGAATTACCTGCGGTGACAGACTCAGTCGCTTTAGTCGCATCTTGCGGAATGTTCGATTCCATTGGCGGTTGATTCGATAGCGCGCCAGGGATCCCACCCGAAGAGCCGCCAGTGGTATTATTTTCAACGGTCATTTCGCTGCGTAAAGACGGTAAATCTGGGTTATAACGCTTAGAGGTTTGCTCGACCGCAGTAAAGTCCATGCTGACATCGACTTGAGAGGTGAAATTATCAGGACCTAAGATTGGTACCAAAATCGATTCAATCTTAGTGCGATACTCGGCTTCTTTTTGCTGTACTAATTCAAGCTCGCGACGGGCTGTCGCAGACGCGCCATCTTGGCTGCCTGAGTTTAATAAACGGCCGTTAGAGTCGGTCACAGTCACCCGTGATGGTTCTAAACCTTGTACTGCAGAAGCAACGATATCAACGATAGCGTCGACTTCACCTTGGCCTAAACCGCCACGACGGGTATTGATAACCACAGTCGCACTTGGTTTTGAGGCATTGCGGGCAAAGACGTTTTCTTTAGGTAACGCGAGGATCACTTTTGCGCGGCTAACACTTTGTAGTTGCTCAATTGCACGGGCAAGGTTTTCTTCTTGGCTGTGCTTAAGACGGGCTTGCTCCATACGTTGGCTGACACCAAAGCCGCTGTCTTGATTCAAGAAATCTTGACTGGCCGCAGGGCTATCGACGCCTGCGCGGCTCAGCATCATTTTGACTTCTTGATATTTATCTTCGGGGACTTTAATCACGTCTACATCGATTTGATACTTAACTTTATTTTTATCAAGCACATCTAATACTTGAACCATTTCCTGAGTTTCCATTTTACCCAATGGACGATACTCAGGCTCCTGTGCCCACAGCATGACAAATACGGCTAAGGCCAAACAAATCGCCAAGGCTAAAATCATAGTTACTTGACGCATCATATCGACACCGCCAAGGTTTCCCATCATTCCTGACTTATGTTCTTGCTGGACACCTTGGTCAGCTAAGTCGGAATTGGATCCGACAATCATTTCTGTGCTCACGATTCGTACCTGCTAATTGGGTTATTCACTGGCCTAGACAGGCATGCTCATTATTTCTTTATAGGCTTCGACAAGCTTATTACGTACTTGTACCGTTGCCTCGAAGGCGACGCTGGCTTTCTCACGGGCGATAACAGTATCTGACAACGAGACCGTAGTATCTCCCATTTCTAAGCGCGTCGCGAGGTTTGATGATGTCGACTGTAAACCGCTGACATTGCCGACGGCTTGCGAGAGTAACTGACCGAAGTCCGCACCACTGGTGTTATTAACTTGCTGCATGATATTTGGCTGAACGCCAAAAGACGGCGTAATTTCGCCTTGGAGTTTCTGCATTTCTTGCAGGAATGAATTTGCGCCTATTTGCATGCTGAGCTCCCAGTCGTCGAGTTCTTGACGATCAAAATACCTATAACGGGACAATGCAAAATAACGGCCAAGTTTTCAAATGGTCGTGATTGATAATAAATTGACGGGATAAGAAGAAGTTAAAACTAAGGATTCTGGATAAAATAGGCCACTTTTGCGGTAGTATATTTTAATAAATGCAGCCTCACACTCATGTGGAGGCTACAAGATTATCACTTGAATTTAAAGACTAATTTGGCAGTTGAATGCCCATATCACGCATTCTTGCCATCTTGTATCTTAAGGTTCGGGCGCTTATCCCCAGTTTTTCAGCAACCAGTTTGCGGCTTCCTTGGCATTGATTAAGGGTTTCTAAAATAATCACATGCTCCTGCGCTTTAAGCTCTTCGCCTAAACCGTCTGGCTCGGCAACAAATTGATCTAGGTCATCAGCGCCTAAAATCACATCCTGCGCATCGATAATAATGTCATTGGCGGTGATCACTTGACCGGCTCTTAATATCAAAGCCCGCTGTATAACATTATCGAGTTCACGTACGTTCCCCGGCCAGCGATGACTCAATAAACGTCGACGTGCATTTTCATCCAACTCAGGCACATCGGCGACATTCAATGCCTTGGCATGCTTAACCAGTAAATGGCGCGCAAGGGGCAGAATATCCGCAGGACGTTGACTTAATGCGGGCCAAGCTAAGGGGAACACGTTGATTCGATAGTAGAGATCTTCCCTAAAGCCACCTGCCGCCACCACGGCTTTTAAGTCACGATTGGATGTGGCAAGCACGCGTACATCCAGCTTAATGGTTTTACGGCCGCCTAAACGCTCAACTTCACGCTCTTGTAATACCCGCAATAACTTAGCTTGTAAGCCTAAATCCATCTCAGAGATTTCATCTAGCAGCAAAGTGCCACCTTGAGCCTGCTCAAATTTCCCCGGACACGCTTGATAGGCGCCAGTAAATGCGCCTTTTTCATAACCAAAAAGGGTGGCTTCGAGCATATTCTCAGGAATGGCTGCACAGTTAATGGCCACAAAAGCTTGATCCGCACGGCCACTGTGTTGATGAATATAACGGGCTAAGACTTCTTTACCCGAGCCGCTTGGACCTAAGATCATAACCGATGCATCAGAAGCCGCAACCCGCTGAGCAAGTGCTAATAAAGCTAAACTCTTCTCATCGGCAACAACTGGCTGATCCACATTTTGTTTTAACGGCAAATAGCGGGAAACTTGATTGAGCAAGACTTCTGGCGCAAAAGGTTTGGCTAAGTAATCGACAGCGCCCAATTTAATGGCATCCACCGCACTACTAATCGTGGCATAAGCTGTCATCAGCAACACTGGCAACTTAGGATGATGTTGCTGTAGGAAATTTAATAATCCTAAACCACCAATACCTTGCATTTGCACATCGCTAATGACTAAATCAAATTGATGTTGTTTCAAGGCTAGAATAGCGTCTTCACCCGAGGCAACATCAACACACTCATACTGAGCCAACATTAAAGTATCCAACAAGGCTTCACGCAATGAAGCATCATCTTCAACGAGCAATAACTTTGCTTCAGACATGAGTAATCTCCAAAGGTAATATCACCGCAGATTTAGCCCGAGGGAAGACTAAAGACACAGTACAACCTTTATTCGGTAAGCAACTTAATTGCAGTTGTCCTCCATGATTGCGCACCACAGATTGCACAACCGCTAACCCGAGCCCAGTTCCCTGCGATTTTGTCGTAAAGAAAGGTTCAAGCACCTTCTGCTGCATATTGGCATCTAGGCCTTTGCCATTGTCGATGACATTCAGTAGTAACTGATCGCCCTCTTCTTTCGCCTGAATACGAATCTCAGTGGCGCCAGCTTCAATACTGTTCATGACTAAATTATTAATCGCCGAGCTTAACGCATTGGAATTAGCTAACATTAAACTGCTTGATGTATCATCAAATGACAAGTCACAGCATTGCTTTGCCGCTATTGGCTCACAATTTGCCAAAACATTGTCGATAACCTCAGCAAGCGTAATCAAATCTCCGAGTTCATCCTGTCGGCCTTTCGCCATCAATAGCATGTCGTTAACCTGCCGCTCGAGTTCATTGAGTCTATCAACAAGTTTTTGCTGGAATTTCGCTTTAGCGGCATCGGATAACTTAGGACTCGCAAGATTAGAGGCATATAGCAAAGCGGCGGATAAAGGCGTGCGCACTTGATGCGCCAAAGTTGCGACCATTTTACCCAGGGCCGATAAGCGTTGTAGATGGGAGATATTTTTCTGTAATAATCGAGTTTCAGTTAAATCAGTTAACACAATTAATTGACCAGGCTCTGGCGTGAGTGGCGTAATGGCTAATTTAACGCGGCGGCCATTACGCAGTGACACTTCGTGACCATCATCGTCCTGTGGCGCAAAGGCACTGTGGATTACATCAATCCAGCGAACGCCACACAAGGAGCGCTCTAGTAATTCAACTGCAACCGGATTGGCATCCGTGACTATACCGTCGCCATTGATAATCACCACGCCGGATGGCATAGCCTGTAAAATATGCTCCATTCGATTGGACATATTCGCGGCCTCACGCAGTTGGTTCCATTGTTTGCTAGTGTGCTTGAATGACTCAATTTGCGCTAGTGGGTTGGCTGACATAGTCACTCCGTCAAAAAATTGCTTATGACGGAGTGACTGCAGTATCTATGCCAAATTGGAAATTAAACTTTAGAGGTTAAAAAGACTTATATAACAATAAAATAGAAAACTAATCTTTTGTCATTCCGTACTTACGCATTTTTTCTACAAGCGTTGTACGACGTATTCCGAGCATCTCAGCCGCGCGAGCAACAACGTTATCTTGCAGCTCTAGCGCCTGACGTATCATGTCGATTTCCAGTTCTGCTAATAAATCCTTAAGGTTAACGCCTTCAGGCGGTAGCTCACTTGGGAAACGTGTCTCAGGGATTTCAACCGGCTCTTCATCACTAAAGATAGAAGCCAAAGCATCACGTTCCTGTTGCTCTTCGCTCATCTCTACACAATATTCGGGCACATCAATATGGCGATACTTAACGGGTAAGTCGTTCACATCAACCAGTCCACCCGGATATAAAATGGTGAGGCGTTCGACTAAATTAGACAGCTCACGCACGTTACCCGACCAAGCATGTTCTTTTAACGACTCTATCGCACGCTGCGTAAAACGCACCTTGCCACGGCCTTCGTTATAGACTCGGCTCACCAACTCTTGTAATAGCAAAGGCACATCGTCCTTGCGATCACATAGCGCAGGCATTTCAATCGGGAATACGTTTAGGCGGTAATAGAGATCCTCGCGGAACTCATTCACGCTGATCATGGTTTCTAAATCTCTATGTGTCGCTGCTACAACGCGCACATCGGCATTGATGGTCTTAGTGCCGCCAACACGCTCAAATACCCGTTCTTGCAGTACACGAAGCAATTTAACTTGCATCTGCAATGGCATATCACCAATTTCATCGAGAAATAGCGTGCCACCTTCGGCCAATTCAAAACGGCCCTTACGAGAACAAATTGCCCCAGTAAATGATCCCTTCTCATGACCAAAAAGTTCACTCTCTAACAACTCTGGCGGTATAGCACCACAGTTAACAGGAATAAAAGGGCCATCACGACGCTCAGACAAATAATGGATATTACGAGCGACCACTTCTTTACCTGTACCCGATTGGCCCAGTACTAGTACAGTCGCCTCAGATGTCGCCACTTGATTAATCAAGTGTCTTACATTGGCAATACCATCACTGCGCCCAACCAAGCTTCGGAATAACTTAGTTTGATTTGCACTTGTGGGGACTTGAGGGCGCTTAACTTGGCCAAATACTTGGCAGAAGTGTAATAATTCGGTGAGTTGAGGATAGGTTAAAGGTTCCTCAATGTTTCCAAGAATGTTAGACACTTGCAGATCGTCAACGTTGCCAAGCAACAGCATAGGTTGCCATGGATGTTGACCCGCGATGTTTTTAAGTGCATCAGCATCCATAACATCAGTTAGGATAACTAAAGCTCGAAAACGAGTATCTTGGAGGCTAGCACTTAATTTTTCGGCGTCAATTTGTGCAATTTGCTCACCTAAAAAATCAAAAATGCAACACAGGCGATTTAATCGCTCTGATGAGGGGCCGATAAGTAAAATTCGTTGATCTGTTTGCATCATTCAGTAGGCCGTAAAGCTCTAATATGTATTAATTCGCATTAATTATTTATGATTAGTTGCTGTAAAAGCTTAACAAATTCAATGTAACAATCTGTGCCACCATCACTACTTGTGATGAATATTGTATTATCAGCAGACGAGAAGCAAGCCTCAGATGAGGTTTATGCCAAACTGAATTGATTTTAGTTCATTTATGCCATGATTCTAGTTAAAAACGTCAAACATTTGACTTTAAGCCAAAAAAAAGACGCAACCAGTGCGTCTCTAATGCATTCTTTCTAGAACAGAATTTAAGTCTATTCGGGATAAGATGACAAATTATGTTTGTCAGTGGGAATAGCATCCCATCCTTCTTTAATTGTTTTAAGAATGACGACAACCTCATCAATCGCTTGAGCATCATTATTGATATTAGCTTCTGACATTCTTCGTAACATGAAATCATATAATCTTGTTAGATTACTTGCAACATCACCTTCAGCATCCATATTTAAACTGCCATTCAAACCGGAGACAATACCAATAGCTTTCCCCATGAATAGGCCACGCTTAGCAATATCACCTTGCTCTATCGCGCATTTGGCTTGGGCTAGACGCTCTAATGCGCCCGCAAATAACATTTGAATGACACGATGCGGAGAAGCCACGCTCAGATCACTTTCCACAGAGATTTTTCGATATGATTGCATTGATCCGCGCATAAATACCTACCTATTTGATTCTATTGCTTTATAAGCTTTAATATGGCGCTTAGCATTATTATCTACCTGCGCGAGTGCTCGACAATCCTCCATCACTTTCGTTGACCGTAAAATTAAAGTTTGACTCAAATTAAACTGGTCTACTAAGCACTGTCGATCGATAAACTCGCTATTAGACACTAAGGTTTTCAAACATACTTCGCGCTGCTCAATAAGGCTCTGCAATTCTAATACCAAAACATAAAAAATTTCATCAGCAGGGTTAGAGTTATCAATTTTTCCCAGCTTTAACAATATGTTGATGTTAACATCTGTTAGCTGCTGAATGATCTTATCCAAATTACCCTCGTTAACATATCTAGAAATAGCGACTATGCCAAAATTTCGACTCTATTTACTTACTTTGTCTAACAACACCAGGAAGAGAATCGATTCTTGATAATAGCGAGCTTGATTGGGAATTTAGGTTAGCAACCATTAAATCCATAGCATTATACTGCTTATATAAACGATCACTATACGCTGTCATACGAGTATTCAATTGCACACGACTGTCGGCAATACGAGATAATTGCTCATCGAGTGAGCTATCACGGCCATCAATTGCACCACCAGATTTAATATAGGTATCAACCAAACTCGACATTTTTGACGCAAGGCCTGTGTCTTCTGTTGCAAACAGCTCTGCAATAGTTCCTTTGTCGTTTTTAATAGCTTCAGTTAATTTAGTCGAGTCAACTTCTAATAAGCCCTCGCGGGTAGTTTTTACACCTAAGTTTGCCAGCATTTGAGTGCCATCTGAGGTGTCAAATCCACTCGATAACATGCCGCGCAACTGGCTTTGAATGCTGCGAGGCAGGGCATCACCCTGCAATATTCCCGCCTGTTTAGTATCAGGATTATATCCAGTTAGATCTTTTATGGTTTTCATCAAACTATTGTAGGATTCGACAAAGCCTTCAATGGCTGTTTTAGATGTCGCAGTATCTTTACTCACTGTAAGAGTCGTCGTTTTGTCTATATCGGCAGCAGTAAGCGTTAAAGATACCCCAGTAATGGCTTCCTTTAGGCTATTTGATTGAGCTACCACTTTTACCCCATCGATATGCACTATTGCATTCTTCGCAGGTGTCAGTTCACTCATGGTAAATGTATCCGATAAGCCAGTACCGGCACCAGTATTCGTTGCAGTAACGGATATTAGGTTATCTTCACCCGTTTTTTTAGACCCTAACACAAGCTGAGGGCCCAATTCACCGTTGATAACCGTTGCAGTAACATCGGTATTATCATCAGCATTATTAATTTTATTCATAATATCGGTAAGCGAGTCAGTGGCGCTAACATCAATATTAAACGCAGTGCCGCTGCCCACACCGATAGATAACGAACCTTCACCTATAGGTGAGGTTGCGTCTTCAGCAACAGCAGAACCTACCTTTTGACTTTGGGCAAGTTGATCCACTTTAACTTGATAACTACCAGCAACAGCGGTTTTATCAACGGTGGCGGAAAGGTAATCTTTAGTAGACATAGCAACTTTTTGGCTGCCAAAGGTTTCTGATTTAGTTAATGTTTTCAACTTATCATTAAATTCAGACATGGCGCTTTTTAATGCGCCAACACCGGATATCTGGGCATTAAGCTTGCCTTCATTGGCATCAAACTTGGCGATTTTACCGGCACTTTCTGCATTCACTAATGCAGTTACAATGCCACCGATGTCCATTCCAGAACCAATACCAACCGATGTTAAGCCCATATTAACCTCTACTAAACGACAAACCCAATCAACACAGTATCACGCAACAATGTGAGATACATACTCACCAAAATATTAAACTTCTGTTTTCATCAATAAACCAGCGACTTCACTTAACTTTTTCGCAATATCCAAGGCTTCTTCATTCGGTATTTGCCGAATCAAATCGCCTGTTTGTTCGTCGATCACTTTTACAACCTGCACACCAGAATCTTCATCGATATTAAAGGCTAAGCCTTTTTGCATCAAATTCATACTGGCGGCAATCTCTTTTACCGCTTTTTGCAGCGCCTCGGCATCCACCTGCGCCGTTTTACTAACCTGTTCGACACTGCGTACCGACTCATCAGTCGTTGGCACACCCTTACTAGGCAAGTTCTTCTCGACAACACTGGTTTTATTATCGGTTAGCGCTGCCATATTGTCTTTTCTAGCCGATGGTATTGAAGTATTGATAACATTAACGTCCATGACACACCTCAACTTACTTTCTATCGTAATTTAATAAGCAATTCACATACCAAAAAGAGAATGCTATTGCTTAAAGCAAAAAGGAGAGTCCTTACAGACTCTCCTTATCATCTCAACTCATTTTATGCTGTACCACTGATTATAGAAGTGATAGCGCGGTTTGTGGTAACTGATTAGCCTGTGCCAGCATTGCAGAAGAGGTTTGCGATAGAATTTGCTGTTTGGTTAACTGGGCAGTTTCTGAGGCAAAATCCACATCTTGAATACGGCTACGGGCATCGGATACGTTAGACTGAATATTACTTAAATTATTGATAGTAAAATTCAGCCGGTTTTGGACCGCACCCAAATCCGCACGTTGGCTATCAATCCCTGCAATAGCAGCATCAATAATGGATAATGCATTCTGTGCACCATCAGCGGTACCAATATCAATAGAGTCAACGTTGGTCAATTTTGATTGGCCAGCTGCCTCGCTAAATACATCAGCATTTGCGGCAACTAACGAAAAACTCTTACCACTACCATTTAATTCAATACTACCCACAGCAATTTGGTTTTCATCATCAGCCAATGTCGCTGTTTTACCTGCGTGATTGGTTATTGATGCCTCGGCATCACCATCTGTATTAGCAATGGAAATCGCAATATCATCATCCGATGTTAACACTAATTCACCATTATCATTTAGTGACGCTGTCACCCCAATGTCTGGTGTTTGATTAATCACATCTACCATTTTGGCGCTACTTAAATTCTCAACAGAAACAGCTTTACCGTTTACTGTCAATGCAGCACCCTCATCGTTAGATAAACTCGAAATGGTTAATTTATTAGTTACTACCGCCTTAACTCCTAACCCCTCTGCATCGACAGCGGTATTTATTGCTGTTGCAATCGTTTTAGAGCTAGCATTAACTGCATAACTTATCGCAGCCGTTGAACCTTCCGCAGTTGATAGACGTAAATTCGCTTCAACTGTGACACCATTATCAGTAGCATGGGTAACAAACTTTCCTGTAGCAGTACCATCTTTAGCAAAATCCTTATTGTAATCATTGGAGCCTAACGTTGCTGCAGAGGTATTTTTTAAAGAAACTGAAATCGTTTCATTAGCATTTGAACCCACTTGGAATTTTTGTGTTCCATAATTGCCATCAAGCAACTTTTGACCACCAAAAGAAGTGGTTTCCGCTATACGCGTTAATTCTGTTTGCAAAGAGCTAATTTCTTTCTGCATAGAGGCGCGATCTTCAGCAGAATTTGAACCATTCGCAGACTGTAAAGATAAGTCACGCATCCGCTGCAGAATATTGGTTGATTCTTGCATTGCGCCTTCAGCGGTTTGGGCAATCGAAATACCATCGTTGGCATTACGCATGGCCACCCCGATACCATTCACTTGGCTGGTCATACGGTTAGAGATTTGTAGACCTGCGGCATCATCTTTAGCACTGTTGATTCGCAGACCAGAGGATAAACGCTCCATCGAAGTGGATAGTTTTGAATTGGCACCATTTAATTGGTTTTGTGCACGCATTGAGGTGACGTTGGTGTTTACTGAAATAGCCATGGTTATTGCCCTCTACCTAACTTGAATAGTGCCTGTCAGTACTGTCAGGCAAAGTTTATTTTCTACAAACACTTTAACGGCGAGGGAGTTTAAACCTTTAGCAAATAATTTAAAAATTTAACTCAAAAAGTAAAAACATAATGAAATCAAATAAAAACAGACCAGCAAGGTCTGTTTTTATGATAGGAGATAACTAACCGTTCAATCCTAGCCTAATAAGGATAATGCGGTTTGTGGTAGCTGATTAGCCTGAGCCAGCATTGCAGAAGAGGTTTGCGATAGAATTTGCTGTTTGGTTAACTGGGCAGTTTCTGAGGCAAAATCCACATCTTGAATACGGCTACGGGCATCGGATACGTTAGACTGAATATTACTTAAATTATTGATAGTAAAATTCAGCCGGTTTTGGACCGCACCCAAATCCGCACGTTGGCTATCAATCCCTGCAATAGCAGCATCAATAATGGATAATGCATTCTGTGCACCATCAGCGGTACCAATATCAATAGAGTCAACGTTGGTCAATTTTGATTGGCCAGCTGCCTCGCTAAATACATCAGCATTTGCGGCAACTAACGAAAAACTCTTACCACTACCATTTAATTCAATACTACCCACAGCAATTTGGTTTTCATCATCAGCCAATGTCGCTGTTTTACCTGCGTGATTGGTTATTGATGCCTCGGCATCACCATCTGTATTAGCAATGGAAATCGCAATATCATCATCCGATGTTAACACTAATTCACCATTATCATTTAGTGACGCTGTCACCCCAATGTCTGGTGTTTGATTAATCACATCTACCATTTTGGCGCTACTTAAATTCTCAACAGAAACAGCTTTACCGTTTACTGTCAATGCAGCACCCTCATCGTTAGATAAACTCGAAATGGTTAATTTATTAGTTACTACCGCCTTAACTCCTAACCCCTCTGCATCGACAGCGGTATTTATTGCTGTTGCAATCGTTTTAGAGCTAGCATTAACTGCATAACTTATCGCAGCCGTTGAACCTTCCGCAGTTGATAGACGTAAATTCGCTTCAACTGTGACACCATTATCAGTAGCATGGGTAACAAACTTTCCTGTAGCAGTACCATCTTTAGCAAAATCCTTATTGTAATCATTGGAGCCTAACGTTGCTGCAGAGGTATTTTTTAAAGAAACTGAAATCGTTTCATTAGCATTTGAACCCACTTGGAATTTTTGTGTTCCATAATTGCCATCAAGCAACTTTTGACCACCAAAAGAAGTGGTTTCCGCTATACGCGTTAGTTCTGTTTGTAATGCTGATAATTCTTTTTGCATTGCAGCGCGGTCATCTGCTGAGTTAGAACCGTTTGCAGATTGTAAAGATAAATCACGCATCCGCTGCAGAATATTAGTCGATTCCTGCATCGCGCCTTCGGCGGTTTGGGCAATGGAGATACCATCGTTGGCATTACGCATGGCCACCCCGATACCACTAATTTGGCTGGTCATACGGTTAGAAATTTGTAAACCAGCCGCATCGTCTTTGGCGCTGTTAATGCGCATGCCCGATGATAAACGCTCCATCGAGGTGGATAATTTTGAATTAGCGCCGTTTAATTGGTTTTGCGCCTTCATCGATGTGACGTTGGTATTTACTGAAATAGCCATGTTACGTTCCTCTTCTAAGTTGGGTGCCAAGACGTGGAAGCCTGGCTAAATCTTGTTGCCATCAATTGCTGCAACTTTACTTAACGTGCTTAACTCTATTTGCTTAATTTAATTACTTAACCTTTAGACCTTGATGCCTTCATCATTGAAAACCGTCTTGTTTTAGCGCTTTCGGTTCAGAAGGCATTCGATCTAGATGTAATCAAACAGCGATACGGAACCCACTTTACTAAACACACTGGATACGGCATTGAGTGCGAGTTGTTGCTTCTCAAATTCAGTTATCGCAGTGGCATAATCAAGATCTTCCAATTTGGATAATGCCGAGGTGTTAATCAATTTCTCATCAGTGTGCTTATCAGTATATTTTTCCAGTATCTTTAAACTGTTACCTGATAAGCCTTGCTGCTGACTCATTTGTTTGACACCACTCACAACGTTATTCAATAACTGTGCCAACTCAGACTGCCCAGCAGGCGTCTGCACTTGGTCAGCATTTTCAAAAAGAGCAATCGCCTTATTTAAGGTATTGAAAATGCTAACCTCTGGTTCTTGATGAAGGGTAAAGCTGTCACCTATTTTCGGCTCGCCAGCAATTTTTAGTTCAACACCGTCAAAAGTGACTGGCACAGCGGGATCGAACGCCGCTGCGGGGGAGATGATATTGGCGGGAATCGCGTTGTCGGTAACTTCGACATTAATGCCACCAGCACCATCATCTAGAAATGAAACAGTGTAATCAGAGAGAGAAGGTGTCGCGTTAGCTAGCTTAGCGCTAGATACACTAAAATCACCTTGTTGGGACGGCAAATAATTGACGCTATAATCGCCCATTGCATTGGGTGACTTCATAAAAGCGGTATCTCCAGCCACATTAGTATTAAGCTGAATACCTGTAGCAATCATGCTATTACGAACGCCTGAGTCGCCTGAGTAAATAATTTGACCATTGTTATCGAATTCGAACGGTTTCGTGTCCGTTTTATTACCTGCAAAGAGATAGTTTCCCGATTCATCTTTGGTATTCGCAATCGTCAGTAATTGATCCAGACTTTTACGCAGATCATCGGCAATTGTTTGCCGCTCTGGCTCAGTCATACTGCCGTTAGACCCCCTTAGCATCATATCTTTCATGCTCGATACTAATGTATCCGCTTGGCCAAGTTGACTTTCGGTCTGTTGTAAGTGATTCGTTGCATAATCAATGTTCTTAATGAACTGATCGACGAGTGCATTTTTCTGATTCAGATTATCAATACCCTGTGACGCCACAGGATCATCACCCGCAGTATTGACTTTCTTACCGCTGCTCAGTTGTTCAAGAATTTTGCTGGTCGCAGTTTGCTTTTGCAGCACACTGGTAATGCTTTGATTAAAGATCTGCGCGGATGATAATCGCATAGTTAAATCTCCTAACGCACTGAGGATAATAAAGTGTCAAAAATCTGCTGTGCGGTCGTCATGATCCGCGCAGAGGCTTGATAAGCTTGCTGAAAACGCATTAAATTTGCGGCTTCTTCATCTAAATTCACGCCCGACTCACTCTCTACTCGCGCATAAGCTTGTTGATACACGGCCTCAGCCGAACCAGTACGCACTTCGGCCGCTTTCGTTTTACTGCCAATGTCGAGCTTAGTGTTCTCGAACACATCCGCTAAGGTCGATTTACCATTATTCATCACTTTACTTTCGCTCAATTTAGCCATAGCAACAGCATTGGAGTTATCGCCCTCGGCAAAGGATAAATCGAAGGTAAATCTGTCATTGCCCGCTGCAGCTGTACTATCTACTTCGAAGGTAAAACCAAAGGCGCTGATACTCGGTGGGGTATAAGTTGTAGCAGCCCCAAGTGATGTTCCTGCGGCATCGAATGCTTCATAGGTGGGTGGCGCGACAGTGGTGTCGAGTTTGATCGTCAATTCACTGCCCGTCACAGGAAAATTTGCGGCATTTCGATTGCCAATTTGAGTCAACTTAACTTGGGTATTGCCCGAGTTAGCGGCATCAGCGGTAATCTTTGGGGATGCGGCGGCAATGCCTTTAGGGTCTTTCATAACAACTTCAATGCCATTTGAAGCACCCGCTGTCGGGCGAATGGCAAAACGATCCCCCGACGCCATAGCGCCCGCTTTTATGTCAATTGAAAATCCAAAAGTCGAGCCTGATAAAGTCAGCGGTGTTATCACCCCCGTTTCCGTATCTCTCAACTCATAAGAAGCTGGCGCAGTACTGACACATGACAGCTCGTAGGCACCGCCAGTTAATAAATTAGTGTCATCGATGGTGACGCCTAACGTTGCATTGCCCGTATTACCAGAAAAACCTGCTACACGACCCAAGGACATCATAGGATCGTTGATATCTTTGAAGATATTGGCGCCGACTTGACCATTGAGGTCAATGCCTTGCGCTTGCATTTTGTTAAAGTTATCAGCCACGCCCAAAGCTAATTGGTCAAGCTCATGACCCGCGGGAATTAACGTCTGGTCACGAAAGTCAAACATAGCTCCTAGCTGACCGCCAAGTTTACTTGGGTCAACTGTGACGCTTTGCGAACCAATACTTGAATTAAGCTGTAACTCTTTGGGAAATGGGTTACCCGCTTGAGTGCCCATACTCATGGCAATCTCACCGGAAACTAGCATCACAGAGCCACCGAGCATGATACTCTTGGCGCCATTTTCTTGCGGGATGACATTCACTTGGGCGTACTGGCTTAATTCTTGAACGAGTGCATCTTGCTTATCGAGTAACTGCGCATCTTGATTCGGTGACTTCATCAGCTCTAGGTTTAAGTTGGCAAGTTCTGTACTGATCTCATTAATACGCTTAGTCATGCCGGTTATCTGGTCATTGGTTTGATCGAGCTGACCATTCAAATAAGACTGCATCTGATTCAGGCTACTCGCGACTTGCTGCGCATTCGTTAAGGTCGAGCTGCGGATGCCCAGGTCTGTGGGTAAGTCTGCCACGCTATTCATACCTGAAAACAGGTCATTTAAGCTTTGTGGCACAACGTTGCCTATCTTAGAAAATAGCTGATCGAGTTCACTCAATTTACCGTAGCTGGCTTCGGCGGCACTGAGCGTTGTTTGGCCAATGCGCAACTCTCTTGCGGCATAGTCATTGTAGATACGCTTAACGTCATTAACGTAAGTTCCAGTGCCATAAAAGCTATTGCCTAAACGCTGTGATTCTAGAGTCGACTGAGTTGCCACTTGTCTGTGGTAACCCGCGGTATTTGCGTTAGCAATGTTATTACTGGTGACACCCAGTTGCGACTGGGAGGCAAGCACTCCAGTTCGCGCAATATTCAGCAGATCAACGGCCATTAGTTGACACTCCTATGAACAAACAGGGTTGTAAGGTTCATCATTTGTCTTCTCCTGGCAGAATTGATTTCAGCTCTTCGCTGATGGACTGCATCACTTTAATGACTTTTTCAGCATATCGAGGATCTGTGGCATAACCCGCATCCTGCAAAGCTCGAATAAACTGAGTTGGCGAAGCCGCCACTTTCTTCGCATCTTGATAACGATCGCCTTCGGCAATGAAGGACACAAAATCGTTGAAGCTATGCTCAAAGTCACTGTAAACACGGAAGTCGGCTTTTTGCTGCACTGCCACACCGTGTTCGAATTCTAAGGTGCTGACGTTCGCCTTATCGCCCTGCCAACGGCGATCAGCTTTAATATTGAATAGGTTATGACTTGGCGCGCCGTTATTACCGCGAACAATTTTTTGTCCCCAGCCGGTTTCAAGTGCCGATTGCGCCAACAATACTTCTGGTTGGGTACCTAATGCTTTTGCCGCTTTTTCGGCATGTGGGTATAAGGTCGCCAAAAACTCTTCTCGACTACCGAAACGGACTATCTTCTGGGTTTCCCTAAAGGCCGCCGTCGGCAAAACTTGGCCGCTAATCACAGGGTCGACGACAGAAAGTGACTGTTCGCTCCAGCTTGGCTTAGGTGTATCAATTGCCAGTAAACGATTTGGCGTATCAATGTCCATTGATGAGTTTGCATCCATGGCTCTATCAGGCTCAAATGCTGGTCGAGCAATGGCAGCGGGTACGCCATGATTAATAACTGTGGATTCAACCGCTGGCGCGACTGCACTCTGCATTGGCACGTTAAGCGCTTTAGCATCATGGAGCATTTTCATACCGCCATCGTCGCGTAATACCGATGCTGGCGTAAAATGACTGGTTTCAGGGGAGAGTTGCTGCACCATCATATCGGCAAGGCCCAATACCCCTTTGTCAGATAAATCGACCGATAACTGCTGATCGCGCATCTGCTCGTAAAACTTAGTGTATTGGCTATTGAGAGGACTATCAGACTGAAAAACCGCATTGGCATCGCGCATACTTTTCATCAGCATTTGCACGAAAATACCTTCAAATTGTTGGGCGACCTTTTTCAAGGCGCCCTTCTCATCCTTCTGTGCCTGGGCGCGGAGTGAATCTAAGCCGCCCAGGTCAAGAAAATGTGATGAACTTGAAAGCTTTTCCATGATTTTCCCGACAGAAATTAGATGATGATAAGTTCACCATGCAAAGCTCCTGCCACTTTTAACGCTTCCAGTATTGCTAACACATCTGAAGGGGCTGCACCGACCAAGTTAACCGCTCTAACCAGCTCATCCAGCGTAGTGCCAGGATTAAACATAAACATACGGCGGTCACTTTCTGTCGCTGTAATCGTACTATTGCTCGTGACGGTTGTTTGACCATTGGCCAAGGCGTTTGGCTGTGAAACCTGGGTTGCCTCAGCAATCGTGACTGTCATGCCGCCATGGGTAATCGCCGCTGGGAGTAAGCGCACGTTTTGCCCAACCACTATGGTTCCAGTGCGTGAGTTAACGATCACTTTGGCAGATTCTTCTGCGGGAATAACATCGAGGTTTTCAAGCGTAGCTAAAAAAGACACCCGTTGTGATACATCACGCGGAGCACTGACCTGCACAGATGTCGCGTCTAAAGGACGCGCCATATCAGGGCCTAATAGCTCATTAATCGCATCGGCCATCCGTTGTGCGGTAGAAAAATCAGAACGACGTAAGTTAAACGTCAAATAATCGCCGGTTGAAAATGGGGTCGCCACACTGCGCTCGACAATCGCGCCATTGGGTATACGGCCAACAGTTGGAGTATTTTGAATCACCTTTGAACCATCTAAACCATCGGCACTAAAACCACTCACCACTAAGCTGCCTTGGGCTATCGCATACACATTACCGTCAACGCCTTTCAAAAAGGTTTGCAATAAGGTGCCACCGCGTAAACTTTTTGCTTCGCCTAAGCTAGATACGGTGACGTCAAGATCTTGACCCGGTTTTATAAAGGCAGGCATGTCCGCATGTACGGCAACCACAGCGACGTTTTTAATCTTTGGTTTGACGTTGTCAGGAAGATTAATGCCGAAATTTTTCAGCATAGTCATAAAGGTCTGCTCGGTATAACTGGTTTTCTCACCCGTTCCCGGCAAACCAACCACTAAGCCATAACCGATCAACTGGTTACTGCGTACGCCCTGCACATTGGCAATATCTTTAATTCGTTCAGCCTGACTAGGTAGAGAAAACACTAGCACGGCAACGGCTAACACCAGTTTATATTTCATGATACGACTCCTTAGAAGGGCCACCAGTCGCTCATAAAGAACTGGCTTAACCAGCCCACTTTTTGAGCATCTGCGAAAGTACCTGTGCCACTGTATTGAATACGGGCATTGGCCATTCGCGTTGAATCGATAGTGTTATCGGGTTTAATGTCCTGCGAGCGAACCAGACCTGTGACGCGAATAAACTCATCACCGTTGTTGATTGAGATCCATTTTTCGCCGCGGATCACTAAGCTGCCGTTGTTCAGCACTTGCATCACGTTTGCCGAGATGCTGCCATCTAAACTATTGCTCTGATCCGCATCCGATTCACGCTTAGTGTTCATGCTATCTTTATAACGTAAATCAATTGGCACTCCGCCAACGGAGATATTACTACCACCGGCGAAGATAGGATCTAAGCTCATGTCAGAGCCTTTTTTGATCTGATTGCCTGCACTCTTCTTAGCTTGAGTCGACTCTTTCAAAACGATAGTGATAATGTCGCCAACTTTGTGAGCACGTATATCCGAATACAAGCTAGATGCTTGACTGTCTTGATAAATAGAACCAGTCGCAGCAATTTTTGTCGGCGGTGCCTCTGGATATACCGGCGCATAAAAGGGATCATCCGCAAGGGGTTTCTTTTGCGTCGAGCTACAAGCTGCAAGCAATAACGCGACGGCCAACACAAGATATCTAGCCATGATGTTTGCCTCTATAAATTCTGAGTCACGTAAGACAGCATCTGATCTACCGCTGAAATCACTTTGGAGTTCATCTCGTAAATGCGCTGACTTTCGATAAGGTTCACAAGTTCTTCGGTCACGTTAACGTTAGAGGTTTCTAAGGCGCCTTGGCGAATCGCTCCCATGCCATCTAACGAAGCAGTACCTTGAATTGGCGTGCCACTCGCACCGGTTTCCGTGTATAGGTTTTGTCCCATAGGATCCAGACCCGATGGATTAATAAAATCCGTCATAGTCAACTGACCCACAACTTGGTTCTCTGCTGTACCTGGGGTTTTCACTGAAACTTCACCCTCAGCGGAAACGGTAATACTGGTCGCATTGTCAGGAATCGTGATCGCGGGTTGCAGCAAGTAGCCAGAACCTGGCGTCACAATCTGGCCCGTATCGTCTAAGGTAAACTGACCATTTCGGGTATAGGCCGCAGTACCATCGGGTAGCTGGATTTCAAAAAAGCCGGGGCCTTCAATCATCAGATCCAATGAGTTATCCGTAGTCAGCATGTTGCCTTGGGTAAACATTTTCTGTGTAGCGACGACTTTGGTACCCGCACCTATGTTTAATCCATTAGGTAACTTAGTGTTAGAAGCGCTGACACCGCCCGCTTGGTTAACTGTTTGGTAAAGCAAATCTTCAAATACTGCGCGACTTTTCTTGTAGCCCACAGTGCTGGCGTTCGCCACGTTGTTCGAGATCACCGCAATGTCAGTTTGCTGTGCGTCTAAGCCAGTTTTACTAATCCATAACGCCGGATGCATAATCTATCTCCTAACTAATACGCATTAATGAAGATGAAGCGCGATCATTTTCTTCCGCGGTTTTCATCATCTTGACTTGCAATTCAAACTGACGCTGAAGGTCAATCAAAGACACCATTTCATCGACAGGGTTTACGTTACTGCCTTCCACTGCGCCACTTTCAACCCCTACGCTAGGATCGGCAGGAGCGATATTCCCTGACACAAGCCGGAACAATCCATCCTCACCGCGCATCATCTCGGCATTACCTGGATTAACGAGTTTCAAGCGACCAACTTCTTCCACCACTTCAGCGGTAGCGCCCTGAGGTCGAACAGAAATAATGCCATCCTGAGAAATTGAAACTTTCTCGATAGGGAGCGGCAACACTATGGGACCGGCATCCCCCATAACAGGATTTCCCCTGTCATTGTGTAGTAAACCCGTAGAGTCGAAACTTAAACTACCAGCGCGGGTATAGGCTTCACTGCCATCTTTTGCCTGCACGGCAAACCAGCCGTCGCCTTTAATGGCAACATCGAGATCTCGTCCGGTCGTTTTTATTGGACCTGAGCGAAAATTTGCTGACGGAGACTCTGTCATCGCAAACACCCTTGTAGGCAATCCTTCACCGAAGGCCTGCATCGAGCGAGCTTGCGCCATATCGGATTTAAAACCGTCGGTATTAGCATTGGCTAGGTTGTTCGCACGGAGCGCCAGCTCATTCATATTTTGCTTGGCGCCACTCATGGCGACATAAAGGAATTTGTCCACAGACTGCTCCGTCAAATTTTCTACATGACAATAGCAAAGCAAGCATCGTGCCAATAAAGTTGACGTTTAATTTACTGATAGAATTGAAGAATAAGGAAATGAAGTGAATTGATAGCAGGATAAAGGCTAAGTGTTGCCACTGGCGGCAACACTTAGTTAAACAAAGTAATGATTAGCGGATTTGTAATACGGTTTGTTGCAGCGTGTTATTCACTTCAAGGGTACGAGAGTTCGCTTGGAAGTTACGCTGCGCCGAAATTAAATCGACCAGTTCAGTCGTTAAATCGATGTTCGATTGCTCTAACGCCGATGAACTGAGACTACCAAAAGTTCCACTATTGGGCTCACCCGCTAACGCAGGACCTGAAGCTAAACTGGCTTTCCACGACGTATTCCCCACTTGCGTTAAACCTTGTTCGTTAGCAAAACGAACTAAAGCAACCCGTGCTAAAGCAACGTTCGAACCGTTAGAATAGCTTGCTGTAATTAGGCCATCAGCACCAATTTCAACGTTAGTTAAACGACCAACCGTCGTACCATCTTGTTTCAATTCAGTCGCCGCAAAAGGATCTGCATATTGCGTTGGCGCATTGAACTTCACTGTTAATGCTTGAGTGCCATCCGCTCCAGCACCTAATACACCAGCTGGTTTATTACCAAGTGGCGCCGTAGTAATAACTGCAGGATTACTGTCAATATAGGCTCCAACTGAGTTAAACTTCAGCACCGCCCCCGTCCAGCCACCAGCAGTTTGCGCTGAAACACCACCACCGCCCGCAACAGGTGGCACATCTGGACTACCGTCACCATCAGTATCCACATCGTATTTACCTGCAGGGCCATTTAAATTTACAGGTTTATTATCAATAGCATAATAAGCCACCCAATTACTCTCACCATTATATGCACCGTCTTTAGGCTTCACAAAGTACGTGGTCATGATGTGGCCCTCACCGAGTGAGTCATAAATAGTCATTGAAGTGACATTGTTATAAGTTTTTGGATCGGTGTGGTCAAATAAAGCAGGATCTAGGGCTTCAGCTTTAGCATTTAAGTTCATTTGTAAAGTAACATTCTCAGTCTTTACTGAACTACCTGCAGTATCGGGAATTTGTACAGGCTTAGCCGTGGTTAAACTCACAGATGTTGAGTTGCCGTCTTTATCCACAGGGAAAGTCTGTAAATAATTACCAGCCGAATCCACCATGTAATTATTAGAATCTACTTTAAAAGCGCCTGCACGGGTGAATGCGTGATCTAATGTTCCTAATTCAGAGGACGTTACAAAGAAACCACCACCTTTGATTGCCAAGTCGAGGGAGTTATTCGTCAGTTGTAAGCTGCCTTGATGGAATTGCTGTGCCACTTGACTCGTTGCAACACCACCACCAACAGCAGTTTTAGCATTTGAAAAAATAGAATTAGCGTACACATCCGCAAATTCAGCACGGGACTCTTTAAAGCCAATGGTGTTCGCATTAGCAATGTTATTCGCCGTAGTGTTTAAATCTTTCTGCGCGGCAGCAATGCCACTCAATGCAATGTTAAACGACATAATTCACCTCTACACTTGACTCAATTCATTGATGAGCGACTTACGCCCAATTCGGATGCTGCAAAAATTCTTTTAGGCAAACTTAGGTTTCAGATACAGCTAATACATCGGTTAACTTGATGCCCATACCGCCTCTCAAGTTAAGAATGGCACCAGTACTGGCCGTACCAAGAGAGACACTGGTCACATGAGCATAGGTCGAGACTGGCAATTCTTGGGATTTCCCATCCACTAACCCACTCGCCTTGATCGAATAGTTACCTGCGGTTACAGGTTTTCCATCTTTATCGAGGCCATCCCAGTTGACATCGACATTGCCCCCCTTGCTGCCATCAACTTTAAAGGTGGTCACAACTTGGCCTTTATCATCCTCAACACGTACAGTAACTTCAGGAATTTTAGCTGGCGTGCTAATCACACCTTTTATTGTTGGGCTTTCAGCTGAAATGTTACCTGTATCGGTTGGGATCAATACCTTGCGACCAACAAGTCCTGATGCCTGCAATGCTTGGCTCGACGTCATAACACCGTTTAAATTAACGATTTCATTATTCAACTTAGTAATACCATCAACCGTCGAGAATGATGCCATCTGCGCAATCATTTGGTCGTTGTCGACGGGCTTAAAAGGGTCCTGCATCGATAACTGTTGGCTTAATAACGAGAAAAAGTCATCTTGAGTTAACTGTTGGCTTTTCGCTTCCGGTACTATCGAATCTTTTGGCAGTCGTATGCCATCAAGAAACGGATTACCCGTTGAGCTGGTTGATGAATTGGTCGTCACAGCATTTGATTGACTCTTATTTTGAGCCGTCTGCGCCGATGCTTGGTTAATTTGATTAATGAGGCTCACAGCTTACCTCCTAAGTAACACATGTTATTTACCCATCCCAAGTGTTTGTTGCAGCATAGACTTAGCTGCTTCAGCGACCTGAACATTCATTTGATATGAGCGCGAAGCAGAAATCATATCTGCCATTTCTTCCATGACATTAACATTCGGTTTATAAATAAAGCCGTCCGCATCCGCCATCGGATGATCGGGCGAGTATTCTTTTAGTAGTGGTTTATCACTTTCAACAATGCCTTTTACCGCAACACCTTGAGAGGCTTGTTGCTGACTTTGCGCTTTGGCCATTTCAGCTTCAAAAATAGGATGACGGGAACGATAGGTCTTATCTACGCTACTCGAGACGGAATCAGCGTTAGCTATGTTACTCGCCGTGGTGTTCAACCTGACCGATTGAGCCGACATTCCCGAGCCAGCAACATCAAATATGCTAAATAAACTCATGATTAATCCCCTCTCAGCGCTTTCTTCATGCCACTAAACTTACTGTCTAAAAAACCAAGCGACATTTGATATTCAAGGGCATTTTGCATAAATGCCGATTGTTCCTGTTGGATATCAACAGTATTACCATCACCGGTATCGGGTTGATTTGGCACGCGGAACTTAACAAATTGACCAGTCAACTCAGCAAGACCAAAATGCTTGTCTGTCTCTTGCATTTCAAGACTATTACGCTGCTGTTGTTGGCCACGGGCGGCCTGCATTGCCGCAGAAAAATCTACATCACGGGCTTTATAATGTGGCGTATCGGCGTTAGCGATATTGCTCGAAATGACTTCAGCTCGCTGCGCTCTAATACCGAGAGTGTACTGATGCACACCCAGTGCATTATCAAAATTGATCGCCATAAAATTGCCTCCTCGTGTTACTCACGGAAATAAAGCAATTCATGTGCCAACATAGGAGAATAATGAGAATAACAATAGGGATGAGCAAGTGATGGGTAAAAAATTACCGACAAATGTCGGTAATTTTCTTTAAAGCAGCAGACTTAAGTCTTTTTCTGGTAATAAATCCCAGGGTTACAACGGACCATGTCAAACTCATCCGTTAAACCAGCAATAGATTCAGAAGCACCGAGAAATAGAATCCCTTTTGGATTAAGAGCGGCAGCGAATTGCCGCAAAATTTTTGCCTTTGCCTCAGGCGCAAAATAAATCAGCACATTGCGGCAAAAAATAATGTCGAACTTACCAAGTAAGCTATAACTCTCAAGCAGATTATGTGCCCTAAAGTTCACTAAACGCTTAACATTATCCTTTAACTTCATATTGCCTGAAGGCAAAGCATCAAAAAACTGACGCTTACGCTCCTCGGATAAACCGCGCGCTAATGCCAAACTATCGTACTCAGCATTTTTGCAACGTTCCAACATGGAAGGCGATAAATCCGTGGCTTGAATTGACGCACTACCCGCAAGCGCACCAGGCTTCTTTTGTTGATACTCAAGAATCGTCATCGCCAGTGAATAGGGTTCTTGCCCAGACGAACACGCGGCCGACCAAATCTTAAGTGGACGACCTAAACGACTGTACTCAGGTAACAAAACGTTATGCAATAACTCAAATGGATAACGATCACGAAACCAAAGGGTTTCATTGGTCGTCATAGCATCGATCACTTCAGCCCGAAGCGCACGCTCCGTTGGCTTCATCGAATGCTTAACCACATCGGATAAGGATGGCAGGTTATATTTCCCCATCAGAGGAGCAAGACGACTGCGCACCAGATATTGCTTATTTTCACCCAGTACGATGCCGCTGTGTTGCTCTAAGAACAACCTAAATTGATTATATTCAGCTTCAGCGAGTGATTTATTTGGCACATTCACATCCTAAATCCTATAGCAAGCACCAAAATCAGTGCGAAACCATCATGTTATAAAGTCGAGATTATAGCGTAAAGCGTATCTAGGTACTAACTACTGCACTTACAAACTTAAGTGTTTATTCACGGCAGCAGCCAGTTCGTCGGGATTAAACTTAGCGATAAAGTCATTGGCCCCCACTTTTTGAACCATTGCCTGATTGAATACACCACTTAACGACGTGTGCAGTACCACTTTAATATGCTTGAGCTTAGGATCATCTCGGATCTCAGCGGTCAGGGTATAACCATCCATTTCAGGCATCTCAATGTCTGAGATAATGAGAGGGATTTCATCGGCAACATTGTCCATTTCTTTGGCGATTTCTTTAAGCTTATCTAATGCTTCTCGACCATCTTTAGCGGTATCAATTTGTAAGTTCAATGACTCGAGTGAACGAATAATTTGCTTACGCGCCACGGCAGAATCATCGATAACCATAATATGGTAATGCTGGGTTCTGTCGAGGGTCAGCTTTTCATTGGCTTCTTCACTGATAGCGGTTTTAACCGGTGAAATCTCATCTAAGATTTTTTCTACGTCGAGAATTTCAACCAATTCACCTTCAATCTCAGTCACTGCAGTCAGATAAGAATAACGACCGGCACCTTGCGGCGGAGGCATAATCGCTTCCCAATTCATGTTGATAATCCGCTCAACAGAACTGACCAAGAAACCTTGAACACTGCGGTTATATTCAGAAATAATGATGAAACAGTTTTCTGTACTCGCTAAAGGTCTACCACCTGTTGCCGCACTCAGATCAATAACTGAAATAGTCGTACCGCGAATGTGCGCGACACCTTTAACATAAGGATTAAGTTTAGGCAAAGTTGTCAGTGGCGGGCACTGCAGTACTTCTTTCACCTTAAACACGTTAATCCCAAACCGTTGACGACCGTTTAATTTAAAAAGCAGCAATTCTAAACGGTTTTGACCAACGAGCTGGGTTCGTTTGTTGACTGAATCAAGAATACTCGACATAACTCTGCCTTGTTGTTCTGTTTATGTACGGCCCTATGACTCGTTTGAGTATAGGCATATTAATTGCTTACGTGTTATCTATCGATAAACATAGTCGAAACTGAGTCAATCTTCTGACAGTGATGCAAATTATTATTACAGTGGTCAGCTTCGAACTTGATAAAAGTATAGGTGCATTCTGGCGTTACAAGCTAGTCTCTTCATTATGAAAGTAAATTTAGTCTGTTTTTTTAGTGTTTTCGCCCTCTTCATGCCCGCTTTTGCGAGTGCAGAGCCTATTGTTCCCACCGTATCGGCCATCTCAGAATTAGCTAAAGCGCTTATTTCAGAAAAGATATCCGTGCCCGCTAATGCCAAAGTCGATATTTCGCCGCAAATAGTTGACGCAAGAATGCTGTCGTCACAATGTTCGTCGCCGATTAAGGTTGAATTGGCTAGTGACAGGGAAATTAGCCGTAATAACACCCTAAAAGTCAGCTGCGATACGCAAGAGCTTGCTTACCCTTGGCAGATTTATATCTCGGTTAGAGTGGATATTTTATTCCCCGTTGTTGTCACAACTGAAACCTTAGCGCCTGGCGAACTCATCTCCCCTAGCCAAGTTGAAATCCGTTACATTGAGCAAAATAGTTTACGGGGCGCTGAATTTGATGACCCAAGTAAATTAGCTGGTGTGCGAGTCAAACGACGCGTCTCGAAGGATAATCCTATATTGAGCAATAACTTATGCTTCGTGTGTAAAAACGACTCGGTATCTATTTATGTTCGTTCTAACTCATTCGAACTTAAAACTGCGGGCGAAGCCCTACAAGATGGCAATAAAGGCGATCGGATCAGAGTCAAAAATAGCAGTTCAAACAAAGAACTAGATGCTATAGTCACGGGCATTGGCGAAGTTGAAGTAAGAATGTAAAATAATCTAAAGCTTTTTTATAAGCTGCCGATACCCCAGTTAAGAAATCCCGTACACACGACGCTGGAGCCGAAAATGGCAATTGATATTAGCAAACTCAACACTGCAACGACCACACAAGTTCGTTCAGGTGCAACTAAAACTAGCAGCGATCAATCTGCTCAAGTTGCCACAAAATCGACAACACCACAAAGAAGCGACTCAGTGGTGATTACAGCGCAAGCGCAACAACTTCAAGGAGCTCAGACTAAAATGGCGAGCCTTCCTGAAGTTGATCAAAAGAAAGTGGCCGAAATTAAACAGGCTATCGCCGAAGGCCGCTATAAAATTGACCCTGAAAAGTTGGCTGCCAATATTGCAAGTTTTGAAGCCGAACTTAATGACTTGAATAAAGAGTAACTATGACTGAAATAGCTAAACTGGTAGATCTACAACACGCCCATTTGGCTGTTCTTAAGCAAATCATACTCAAGGAAAAAGGCGCTTTGGTTGACCAAAACGCCGATTTACTGCTTTCTCTTGCTAACGAAAAATCACAATGTCTGAAAGAACTCAAGACTAATGACGATATTCTGGCAAACCACACTGATAAGTCTCAACTCACTCAGCAAACCGAACTCGTGCATAAAATGGCCGTTGTCAAAGACGCATTAACTGAATGCAAAGAACTGAACGATCAAAATGCCAGTTTAATTGAGATGAATTTAGCCAGTCTCAATCGCTTCGCTCAAGCTTTACAAGCCAGTAGAAACGCCTCCAGCCTTACGTATAACGATAAAGGCAAGACCTCAACTATCTCAAGTTTAGGCAATGATTTAAAGGCCTAACAGGCGCATCAATTCCTACTCTGTATTTCCCGCTTCTAAGCTCTGCTCTGATTAAAGATTAGACTTTGATACTTGTGCAGAAAAAGAAAAGCCGCATAACTACTCGCATAGTACGCGGCTCAATAGAGTCATGTAGAAATGACTAGAAATACGTGACTTCTTTCACTCGCTGTGGACGACTCTGTTGTTGATACAGCGCCCATACCTGTGAAAAATCCAGTTCTAACTCAGTGACATAATGATCGCCAGCCGGATAACTCTTAACGACCCGCGCCCCACGGATCACGCCAGAAACCGACGCTTTAACATTATCGTCCGTCAACATCCAATCACTGACACTGCTGTTTGCCGTTATTTTCTGCCCATAAACTTGTTCTGCTAATTCACGATAGGCCACAATTTTTGATGCTTGCATGGCCATCAACACTCTTTGTGATTGTTCTTTAGCCGGTTGAGTAGCTAAGGGCGCATATCCTATGGCCGTTAACTTAGGAAAACTCGGCGGCGGCACATCTTCCCATTGCACATATCTATCTTTAGCAGCGCAGCCAGTTAGCATTAGCGCCGCAATAACTAAAAGGTAGCGTTTCATTTTCCATCTCCTAAAACACGGACTTCATTCATGCCTGGACTCGCCTGACGATATAAGATGCCATTTTGTGACACAATTTGCTCCGAAGGCTGCATGTAGTTTGCCAACTCTTTTTGAGTCACAAAAGTTTGAGAGGCCGATACCACACGATTGTTACTTATGTTCACAATCCGAGTATTGATCGCCATACCATTGGTAACTGGGCTCATAGTCGATACAACAAGATGCTCAACGGGAAGATTTTTCGACAATTGTTGCCAATCTCGCGTCAAAATAAAATCCCCATTAGCCGTCACTCTCAAGCCATCAGCTAAATTTAAATCCACTACATTAAACTGAAAGCTATGGAGCGACGTCATTAATCCTTGCTGTAACTGCTGCGCCAACGCATTTGTGCCATTCATGTCACCCACTAATACTGGGGTGGCGACGACAATTGGTTGATCAGAACGCAGAGCATCATTTTGCTTAACGAGCTCTGTCACAATTCGCTGTGCTAAATGGTTGATCACTGCCGTTGGCGGCAACCCATTGCCATCCACTAAACTCGGCTTGGGCGGTGTAACCGATTTAGCCACACATCCACCTAACATCAGTAATGTTAAGGGAATAATCACACGCTTTAGCATTGGATTTACCTCATCTGTGGGTGTACTGGCAATTAAATAACTCACACTCTATGCGTCTCATTTTTGTGAGTAACAAAAGCCAGCAATCTTCGGACCAAAATTGCTCCAGCCCGACAATATTATGCTCATACGCTGTATATCGACTGCGCCAATGGAAACTTTATCGAAAACTCTCGTTAGTCAGGCATGAAATTTGCTTTGTCGGTATATTAGGTTAAGTGTCAGGAAACTGGCTCGATTAGCAAGCTCGCCAATAGCTTAGCGATAAGGATTGTATTGATGCACATACCACGTTCAGCTTCGCTCATCATTTTGAGCCTTGCACTGCTGTCTTTACCTATTCGAGCCGAATGGATGGAAGCCAGTGGTGAAGCGACTATTATCAATGGTAATACTGCTCAAGCAAGGGAAGAAGCGATTAATCAAGCCGTTAGCTATGCTACATTAAGCACGGGCATTCAAATATCCAGTGAACAACAAACCTCTAACGGAAACCTTACACAGAATAACTTCGCGATAAATCGCAACGCCCAAGCCATCAGCATCCAACTCGTTAGCGAACGAATCCAGGGAAACAAAATTTATGTGTCCCTACGACTCGATCTAAATGATGATCCTACGCAGCAGTGTCCAAATGGACAATTAAAGGCTGCGATTTTAATTCCTCAAGCACAAATCAAAGATCGTACTCAGCTCAGATATGGGCAGCTTTCCGGTTTTGAAGAAGTTATTTCCGAAAAACTAGGCAGTGTTATAGAAGATTACTCTTCCACAGGTTTTAGCCACACTCACGCTAAAGAGCTGCTCGATATTAAACAAGATCTAGTGGATATTCGCAGTTATCGACTCCCAAGCTGGCTCAGTGAAATTACCGACAGCCAATATATCCTCCAACCACAAATTATGGATATCTCAATGGAACCAGTGCAGCCAACCTTCCTAGGAATTTGGGATGAAGCTCCACTCAGGCAATTCCAGTTCAAACTTAGCCTTTATCATGGGATCAGTGGCGAAGAAGTCTGGAGTAAAAGCTACAGCACATCAGCGCCATGGGAATTTGAAGAACAAGCCATTATTGCCCCGAATACGGACAGATTCTGGCGATCATCCTATGGCAAAAATATTACCAAGTTAATGCAACAGGCTACCCATGATTTAGACAGTACTCTCAATTGCAGACCCTTACTCGGCCAAGTCGTGAGCCGCCAAGCGGACAGGATCATTTTAAATCTCGGCCGTAAACATGGCATTCGTGTCGGGGATAAATTCCAAGTCGTATTACAGCAAAATCTACCCGATCGACTCAATGAAATGCGCGCCGTCGCAACCAAAAGTCGAGCCACGGTAAAAATCGAACAAGTGAGTGAAGAAAGCTCTACAGCAGTACTTTTAGACCAAAATGCAGCTTACAATGTGCAGATAAACGACATAGCGCTTAAGATTTAAGCAACTAAATCATAAGCCTTTTAATCAGAGATAAAACCAGTATAATCACTGTCGTCTCTTCATAGCTCAACAGGATAGAGCAGCCGCCTCCTAAGCGGCCGATCGGGGTTCGAGTCCCTGTGGGGAGACCAGATAGTGCTTATGTGATTTCAACTTCACTTGAAGAGTTTTCTGATAAGCATGATTTCCAGAAACACAATTTACAGCTTCCTCTGTCTATCCCCCTTAAAAAACAGCTCTCTTAATCGTTACTATAAAATCCAATACTAGGATATAGCCACATTGCGCCATTTCCCTAAACTTGGCTAAGTCAGTATAATCCGACACATTGATGTTTGATGAGCCTTCAGGGCTCAACCTAGGAGAGCTTGCTTGGCCAACACTTATATCCCGCTAGAACAATACCGCCGTAAGTGGATTTTCAACCACAAAGACTTGCCTGTAACTGACGAAGACAAGGCGCATATCCTGCCGTTAACAGATAAAAGTGCGATGGAAATCTGGAATCAATGGATCAGCAACAAGAGTAGTCGTGCGGAGCAATTTACTAAGGGAGACTGGGCGGCGAAGGCTGATGCTTGGGTGGATACAGATCATTGGCAGAGTGCTTGGGATAGTGAAGAGAGCAGTTTACCCGACATGTTAGCCGAGTTCATTCAATGGCCAGATGAAACAACTGTCTATTTTTGCTATGAAAAATATCAGATTATTGAAACTCGTTGGGATGTGTTCGTCCGTAATTGGAAGTGTTTTCTCTTCTTTGACGACGGTCCAATTTTGATCTCACCAAAACAGAAACAAGCTGTGATGTTCGAACAGAGTGGTCAGTACAAGCTAGGCACTCGCGGATAATTTTCACGCAGAAAGTCTAACGCTGATGATTTGCCGCCGATAATTTTATATCAATAGTTTAACGCGATGAGTCATCTTGTAGGCATGCTCATACTTAATGATGAGTATGCCATATTTAACCATTTTCGAATGATGCTTAGGCACAATTAGCCTATCTCTCCCCTCTTCTTTAGATTAACATCCATTTTCGGTGCCGAGTATTTGAGAAGTTGGGGTCAACTTTCTGCTGTAAATACTCATAAAATCTGCTTTAAACCCAATAATTAAAATAGAAAATGAGGTGTATTATGAAGTTACTCTCCACTCTTACCCTAGCAAGCGCGCTGTTATTACCCCACACATTAATGGCCAAAGAAGTATCAGGTGTGCAAGTCGCTGATACAGTGACGTTAGATAGCCAAGCATTACAGCTTAATGGCGCGGGCGTTCGCAGTAAGTTCTTTATGGATTTATATGTGGGCAGTCTGTATTTGCCAGCAGCCTTGAGTAGCACAGCAGCGGTTATCGATGCTCCGATTGCGGCAATCCGCCTTAATATTACCTCTGGCATGATCACCTCAGAAAAAATGCGCGATGCGATCACCGAAGGTTTTGAGCACGCGACGGCAGATAATACCGCCGATATTCAACCGCAAATCGATGCTTTTATGGCGCTGTTTAACGAAGAAATTAAAGAAGGTGATCAATTTACCTTAGTCGCCAATAAAGCCCGCGGCGTGACGGCCTATAAAAATGGTCAGGAACAAGCCACCATCGAAGGTGAAATGTTCCGTCAAGCACTGTTAAAAATTTGGCTAGGTGATAAGCCTGCCCAAAAAAGCCTCAAAGAGGCCATGCTAGGCAAATAACTAACATTAACGTTAGAATTTGAATTCGATATCCAAGGCCGCAGCGCCTTGGCTATCCATATCAAGCGCGGCTTGGTCGGTCACTTCTAGCTCACCATCAAAGTAATATCCGGCGTAAAGATTCACTGTTATTGCAGACGTTGCTCGCCAACCACCGCGCAGATAACTCACCCATTCGTTCGTTTCCACTACAGTGTCATCGTCTTCGATCAGGAATCGCTCAGTACGACGCGAACTACCAAAGCCAATATTCCAATCAGGATTGAATTGATAACTGAGCTCTAATCCTGCTGGACCACTAAACCCGGCTTGGAAAGGATTAGCGAGCGCCCAATGTTCATCTATCTGCCAGCGCATTGCGAGATAAGGCACAGTGCGAACTTCATCGATATCATTAAGATACGCGACGCCAAAGCCAATCATATTCCCCGAATCAAATGCATACATGGCAGACGCCACAATACCGTAACTCTGGGCTTCGCTGGCCGATGCAGTGTCGGCGTAGGCATATTGGATCTGCGGCGCTAAAAAGAAGGTCCAATGTTTATCCATGCGATAATTTAACGACACTCCGGCACGGTAACGATTGATATGATCCCAATTCTGCCCGTCGGTACCAAAAAGCGGTGCGACATTGTTAGCACCAGTGAGCGTGATATTGCGCCAATCATAATCCAGCCTGTCGTAACCCACACGAAAGCCCAAAGACCATTGCTGATTTAACGGAACATTCATCCCTGCACTCAGTAATAAACTGTCCCTTTGTAGCTCAGTATTACCATTGGCAACCTCGGCACTCTGGGTGCTGATCTGCGCGACACTTAATCTAAAAGGCTTATATTCCTGCGAAGGTTTATCCACTGCAATAGCAGCACAGCTCATTAACGGCAACAGTAATACAGCGCTTTTCAGCAGGCGCAGTTTTGCGCTCGATGGTGAGAGTTCTCGATTAGCCACGTCAGCTCCTTGCATTTAAAATGATTAACAGATTTTTTGCGCATAATACGCGCTATCAAGCTAAAAGGTTCATGCTTTCAATATTGAGATACAAAATGATACTTTTATATTGTGCAAGTTTTATTAAACCCGATGCGCCTTCAGGAACATGTCTGCACAACCCAAAATATACTCATTTCTATCGCCAACGAGTTCATCGGCCGCCAAGCCCAATTCTAATTTGAGTTTTAGCTCACCAAACAACATTAAACATAAACGCACCGCACTATGGTGCGCATTACCGAAGCGATATTGCCCTAGGGCCTCTACTGTCACTAAATAATCCGCCAATAATCCCACTATATGTTTCGGGCCCGCGTCGAAGAACAACTGCGACACTTCAGGATGGCTTTCGGATTGCGCCACACAGGCTTTGAATACCGTAATAGCTTCAGGGCTGACAATCATCTCTCCAAATTGCAGGGCAAACTGAGTCAATGCCGATTCAGGCTTAGTGGGATCGCTTAACAAATCATCATTAAGATTATGGCCGACACACTTAGATTCGATTGCCGCAACAAATAATTCATCTTTGCTGCCGTAATGGGAATAGACGGTTTGTTTCGACACGCCCGCAAGCTTGGCAACCTCATCCATACTGGTATGGGGAAACCCTTGACGACAAAATAAATCAATAGCAGCCACAAGCACTTGCTGACGTTTTTGTTCGCTACGGCTCAGAGGTAACTGCATCTCAGAGGAATGCGTCATATCGACTCTCGAATAGATAGACATAATAAATTGGCATTAGTTAAGCACAAAATAGACTAGACAGTCTAGTTCCGCGCAACTAGACTAGCAAGTCTAGTTACATAGCATTAACGTTTAACTTACAGCGGAAGCACTTAAAATGGATCGAACTGCCCGACGTTCTTGGCGCACTATTAGCGTCTGCGTGTTTGCTTTAGTCACATTATCCGCCTGTCAAAAGGAAGTTACTGAACACGCCACGACAACCGTACTGCCCACAGTCACGAGCCAAGCGTTGATCCTGACCCCAAGCTATCAGCACGAGCAGACCTTCACGGGGACTATCCGTGCGGGCAACACAACTGGCGTCGGCTTTGAACTGGCTGGTAAGTTAAACGAACTACAGGCCGATTCCGGCATCAAAGTGAAGCAAGGCCAAATACTGGCAATCCTCGATACCCGACTACTCGAAGCCGAGCGTCAAGAGATCCAAGCGAGTCTGGCGCAAACCCAAGCCGATGTTGATCTGGCCACCAGCACTCTAAAACGTAATCAAGAATTGAAAAAATCTGGCTATGTCTCTGAGCAGCTATTAGATGAAAACCGCTCACAATTAAATAGCTTAGCCGCGGCGAAAAACCGCCTACTTGCCTCACAGCATGCCAATCAACTTAAGCTCGATAAATCCATCTTAGTGGCGCCTTTCGACGGCACCATCAGCCAAAGACTGCATAACTTAGGCGAAGTGATTGCTGCGGGTAGCCCCATTTTCACCTTAGTGGGCAATATCAATCCTGAAGCCTACATTGGCGTACCTGTGGCGTTAGCGGAGCAATTTCACGCCGGACAGCAAGTGCAAGTCAGCGTGCAAGACCAAACCTTTACCGCCGAAATTGCCGGTATCAGCGCCGAAGTGAATCCCGTCAGTCGCACCCTACAACTTAGGATCAGCCTGCCCCAAGATGCCCGTGTGATTAACGGTGAAATTGCGTATCTGCATCAACAGCAGCAAATTGAGCAAGCTGGGTATTGGGTGCCAATTTCAGCGCTGACGGATGGCATTCGCGGATTATGGAATCTGTATGTCATCGCAAATGATGAACAGCAATCCATCATAGAGCGACGAGATGTGGAAATTCTCTACACAACCCAAGACATGGCCTACATTCAAGGCGCGATTCAGCCCAATGAAATCTATGTCAGCCAAGGACTCCATAAGCTGGTCGTAGGCCAAGCTGTGTCTCCTATTGCCGCAGCCACGAGGTAGTTATGATTAAAGCCTTTGTTGAAAACGGCCGCTTAGTCAGCCTCGTTATTGCACTATTACTGGTCGCGGGCTTTGGCGCTATCTCGAGTCTGCCGCGCACTGAAGATCCACACATAACTAACCGTTTCGCCTCTGTGATCACCCCTTATCCCGGAGCTTCTGCTGAACGGGTCGAAGCATTAGTCACTGAAGTGCTCGAAAATCAGCTCAGACGCTTAGAAGAAATCAAGCTGATCCAATCGACCTCTCGGCCGGGGATTTCAGTCATACAGTTAGAATTAAAAGACACAGTCATGGAGACAGATCCCGTGTGGTCTCGGGCGCGGGATTTATTAGCCGATGCGAAAATCAATCTGCCCGAGGGCATACCATCCCCGACACTCGATGATCAAATTGGTTATGCCTACACCGCCATTTTAAGCTTAGTGTGGAACAGTAATACGCCCGTTCGAGTCGATATGCTCAACCGCTATGCTAAGGAATTACAGAGCAGGCTCAGGCTGTTATCGGGCACGGATTTTGTCAAACTCTACGGCGCACCGACCGAAGAAATGCTAGTGCAGCTCGATGGCAACAAGATGAGCCATTTACAACTCACTCCCGCTTCCATCGCCCATATTCTCAGCGGCGCCGACAGTAAAATTGCCGCGGGTGAAATCAACAATCGTGAGTTTCGCGCCTTAGTCGAAGTCTCGGGCGAACTCGACTCATTAACACGCATTCGCCAAGTGCCACTCAAAATTGATAACCAAGGCCAAATTATTCGCCTTGGGGATATTGCCCTTGTCACTCGCCAAGTCAAAACGCCCGCGGATAGCATAGCGTTAGTCGATGGTGAACAAGGCGTTTTTGTCGCCGCGCGCATGCTTAACAATAGCCGTGTCGATCTCTGGCAAGCACAAGTGAATAACGTCGTCGATGAACTTAATCGCGAAGTGCCCGCCAACATCAAGATCCAATGGCTATTCGAGCAAAACAGTTACACCAGCGATCGCCTTGGCGGACTCGTGGTTAACCTGCTGCAAGGATTTGTGATCATCTTGCTGGTATTGCTACTCACCCTCGGACTACGAAACGCCATCATAGTGGCGATTTCATTGCCCCTCACGGCACTGTTTACCTTGGCCTGCATGAAATATATCGGCCTGCCCATACATCAAATGTCGGTGACTGGACTCGTCGTCGCCCTTGGGATCATGGTGGATAATGCGATTGTGATTGTTGATGCCATCTCACAACGGCGCCAACAAGGGATGAGCCGCCTAGCCGCAGTGAGTGAAACCATACACCACCTTTGGTTACCCTTAGCGGGTTCCACGATTACCACGATTTTAGCCTTTGCGCCCATAGTACTGATGCCAGGTGCCACTGGGGAGTTTGTCGGCGGCATTGCCATGTCAGTGATGTTTGCGCTGCTGGGCTCTTACCTGATTTCCCACACGATAATTGCGGGACTCGCGGGACGATTTAGCCATGAAGGCAAACATGATGCCTGGTATCAACACGGGATCAACCTCCCACTGGTGAGCCAATATTTTCAAGTGAGCCTCAGAATCGCCCTTAAACGCCCTATTCTCAGTGCGCTGCTTATCGGCATTACACCAGTATTAGGTTTTTACGCCTCGGGCAAGATGACAGAGCAATTCTTTCCGCCATCGGACAGGGACATGTTCCAAATTGAAGTCTATCTTGCGCCCCATGTGAGTTTAGACAACACCTTGAACCAAGTGCAGTTGATGGACAAAAAGCTCCATGCCGTCAATGGGATTACCCAAGTCGATTGGGTGGTGGGCGGCAATACGCCCTCATTTTATTACAATCTGACACAGCGCCAACAGGGCGCGACTAACTATGCGCAGGCCATGGTGAAAGTGACCGACTTTGAACGTGCCAATGAGCTGATCCCCGAATTACAACAGAAATTCGACAGTGCTTTCCCCGAGGCACAAGTGCTAGTACGAAAACTCGAGCAAGGTCCGCCCTTTAATGCGCCGGTAGAATTGATGATCTTCGGTCCAAATCTCGATACGTTGCGTTCGCTGGGCGACGAAGTCCGCAATATCCTCGCGCAAACGCCGGACGTACTCCATACCCGAGCAACCTTAAGTGCCGGTGCGCCTAAGCTGTGGCTGCAAGTGAATGAAGATGCCAGCTTAATGAGTGGTTTAAGTCTGACGGACATTGCCAAGCAGATCCAAATGTCGACCACGGGCGTTATCGGGGGCAGCGTGCTTGAGCAAACGGAGTCATTACCAGTTCGAGTTCGACTCGGTGATGGCAGTCGCGAACAAGTCACCCGCCTTTCAGAAATTCAATTAGTGACCCCTTCGGGTGAGTCAGTCGCGCTCGCTGCCCTCGCCCACAACGAAGTGCAAGTGAGCCGCGGCGCCATTCCAAGACGTAACGGCCAAAGGGTGAATACCATAGAAGCCTATATTGTCAGTGGTGTGTTACCCGCCCAAGTGCTTAACGATGTCAAAGATAAAGTGGCTCAACTCGCGCTACCATCGGGATATCGCATTGAAATCGGCGGTGAAAGCGCGAAACGTAACGAAGCGGTCGGCAATTTACTGTCCAATGTGATGTTAGTCGTCACCTTGCTATTGGCCACTGTGGTGTTGTCGTTCAACTCCTTTAGGCTCACGGCCATCATTTTGTTGAGCGCGATACAATCAGCCGGGCTTGGCCTATTAGCCGTGTTTGTGTTCGGCTATCCCTTTGGATTCCCTGTCATCATAGGTTTACTAGGCTTGATGGGACTGGCCATTAACGCTGCCATAGTGATCTTGGCTGAACTTGAGGATATGCCAAGTGCCAGACTCGGCGATATGGAAACCATAGTCTCAACCGTCAGCAGTTGTGGCCGCCATATCAGCTCGACAACCATCACCACAGTGGGCGGGTTTATCCCGCTTATCATTGCTGGCGGTGGATTTTGGCCTCCCTTTGCCATTGCTATCGCGGGTGGCACGCTGCTGACGACTTTGCTCTCTCTGGTTTGGGTACCGACTATGTATTTACTGTTGATGAAAACCCGTAAGGCGAACAATCAGTCCGCCATTCCAGCTTAAATCGCATCGTGGACTAGGTATTGATACAGTTTATCTTTGAGGTTTAACCGCTCTAATTTTAACGCTAAAAAGTGCTCATCGGCGGTGGGCACTTTAGTTAACTCCAGTGCCCTAATTTTATTGTCGAGCTCATGGTAACGACTGGCCATAGTCGCAAAAGCACTATTATTGACTTTTAGATGCTTAATTTGATCGACAAAATCAGGAAACTCATAAACTAACGCATGATTCTCACCTAGCATATACACTTCCCCTATAATGGTTCTGACTCAATGAACTCCATTCACCTTAAGCAGCTTAGTCCATGCCATCACAATACGGCCAGTTAGCAGGACTTTTTATCTGCCGACATGTCTGTGGAATGAATCCATTAACTCAAGTCTAAAACTGTTAAAATATCAAATAATTGACTATACAATTGCTTAAATACTAGACCCATATCAAGACCATGGAGTGAAACTTAGGCTACATTGATGTAACCGTTACCTATAGGATCGTACGATGAATTATAAAAATTGGCCTATTGCAAAACAAATAGGTGCCCTTGCGTTTATTCTCACACTCACCATTTTCGGCATACTCAGTACCGTTTCCTACAAAGCCGCTTCGAATGTATTAGAAGATAAAGGCATGAGTGCCATGAAGTCCGAAATGCGAGCCGTTTCAGACATGTTAGAACTGCAATACGATAGCCTTTTGCAGCTTGCAAGGCGCAACGCCGATGTGTTTAAGGAAATGTATCCAGGGCAATTTAGTAAACCAAATAAAACCGTCAATGTGATGGGAGTCAGCTCCCCCGCCCTCATGCACGAACAAGAACAAATTAACTCCTCAAAAAGTAAAGTCGATCGTTTTGCTAACCTGACAGGCGGCACGGCAACGGTATTCGTGCGTGATGGCGATGATTTTATGCGGGTGTCGACCTCACTCAAAAAAGCCGATGGTAGCCGTGCACTAGGGACCTTCCTCGGCAAAACGCATCCAGGCTATCAAGCGCTGATCAGCGGCCAAGAATACGAAGGCTACGCCAAACTCTTCGGCAAAGACTATATGACAGTCTATCGCCCAGTAAAGGACGTCCAAGGCCAAGTCATTGGTATCTTATATATTGGCTTTGACATCACCAGCTCGTTAAAACAATTACAAGATGCAGTAAACAGACTCACCCTAGAAGAAAGCGGTTATTTTCTGTTAGTGCGTAAAGCGGACAATGTACTTGTCGCGCATCCTCAGTTTAATGCTGGCGACGTTATCACCGAAAGTATGCTCGATGGGTTAAGTGTGGCTGAGGCCACGAAAGAAGATTCTGAGTACAGTTATAGCAATGGTAAAAATGAGCCTATGTTTGCCTATAGCCAAACCGTAACTGGCTGGAATTGGATGCTGGTAGGCCAAGTTAAGGCGAGTGAACTCAATGAAGAAAGTATGCAGTTACTCACTATCAACGCTATCGTTGCCCTCACTGGGATTGCACTGATCACAGCACTGCTGTCTGTGGTATTAATCCGTGCACTTAAACCGTTACATGCCCTACAAGTGCATATGGAAAGACTAGGGAGTGGCGATTTCAGTCATCACTTAGCGCCATCAGAACCACAGAGTCAAAACGAAGTTGATCGCATAACCACCAGCGTATCGACCATGTCCTCAGAGTTAAGGCAGTTGATCATTGCTCTGCAGGATTCGGTAATGAGCTTAGAGCAACAGGCTTCTAAGGCACAAAGTATCGCCAAACAGAATGGCGAAGAAGCTCAGGCTTTGATGCTACAAACGGATCAAATTGCTACTGCCATTGAAGAAATGTCGACCTCTATCCGTGATGTGGCGAATCATGCCCAAGACGGCGCAGTGCAGAGCCAGCAAGTGGATGCCGCAGCGAAAGAAGGACAAGATCAACAAGTTAAAGTAGTGCAAGATTTACTCAAGCTCAGTGAACAGCTCAGTAACAGTCATCAGTCGGTTGAAAAAGTGAGTCACGAAAGTGAAGCCATCAGTAAAGTCACCGAAGTAATTAACAGCATTGCCGAGCAGACAAACTTACTGGCACTCAATGCGGCGATTGAAGCGGCGCGCGCAGGCGATCAAGGTCGAGGCTTTGCGGTCGTTGCAGATGAGGTGAGAATCTTAGCTCAGCGTACCCAATCATCCATTTTAGAAATTGGCCAAACCATTGGAAAGCTGCAAACCCAAGTGAAAAGCACCACAGAGCAAATGGGTCAGAGTCATCAATTAGGCATGGAATCCGCAGCACAGGGCGAATCAACCGGCGAGCAGCTTAAGGAAATCACCCGCCGGATTGGTGAACTCGCCATTAGTTCACGTAATATCGCCTCCGCCACTGAACAGCAAAGCAGTGTTGCAGAGGAAATCACCCACAATTTGCATCAGATCAGTGAACTAGCAAATGAGGGCGAGCACCGTGCCACTGAAACCGTGCAGTCAGCCAATGAACTGTCTTCTTTAGCCGCGGCTTTAAAACACCAAATAAGCCAGTTTAAGGCTTAATTAGACTAGCGCGACGGGTTCAACTAGCTCAAATTTTTAATGAGTTGTTTATCAAATGCCACCCACACTGGGTGGCATTTTTTATGGCCGCGATTCCAACAATTTTGGGGCATCATTCAAGAAAGCGACTTGAGGAGACAGTTATTGATATTCGCTATTTTAAAAGCGCGATGTAAAAGAATAAGGAGTAAAGATTTTAAATAATACGGAGCAATAACCTGTATCTATTGCCATCAAAAAGCGATGAAGTGATAAAGCCTCAATGGGTGAAATGCCTTTTGGTAAGGTGCCGTCTCAGAGTTCGTCACTTGATGACGTATCTTTAATGGAATGCTTCACTTATTCATGCTGCCCCATTCCCCATTCAGCCTCAGCAATAACTGCACTTAGGCATTCAGCCCTGATAATCCACACTCTTTGTCACAACCTCTCAATCTTAGACGCCACATCTGTCAGGCATCACACTCACGACAAAACGGATATCAGGCGCACCTGCTGCGATTGCATCAGCACACGGCTACCTTTTATGGAGTTAGGTATGCAGGCTAATAGGATAGTTCTGCTGCAACACAGGTTAAACCATGCCTCACCCAGCAAATAAATCCCAATAAAAAACCCCGCTAGTGCGAGGTTTTTTAAATCGAGTTTAGACGTTACTCGGCATCATCTGCCGATCTGTCCATGTTCTCAGTATTCTCAAGCCACAGGGCATTGATAATCCCGAAAGAACAGGCCAACAAAACCCCTAATATCCACGTAAAATACCACATAGCAGATGCTCCTTAATGCCTAATAGAGTGAGGCTTTGTTATCTTCAATATGCTTACGGCCGATACGACCAAACATTTTGAAGTAAGTCCAAACAGTGTAGCTCAACACTATGGGTACGAAAATCGCAGCTGCAGCAGTCATAACACCTAAGGTCATTTTACTGGCTGTTGCATCCCACATAGTCAAACTGACGTTAGGGTCTAGTGACGATGGCATAACGAATGGGAACATAGCCGCACCGCAAGTCAAAATCACCATAGCCACAGTCAGTGAGCTGAATAGGAACGCAAAACCTGAACGGTTAAAGCGGCTCACCAGAATCACTAACAGCGGCAATACCACACCTAAGATAGGGAACAGCATAGTGATGGGATATTTGTCATAGTTGGCAAGCCAAGCACCCGCTTCAATCGCGACTGTTTTCATTGCTGGGTTAGAAACCGCATTATGGTCAAGGACAGATGTCACTACATAACCATCGATACCATTGGCTAACCACACGCCCGCCGCAGCAAACAACACAGCCACTAACAATGCGAAGAATTGTGTCGCTTTCGCAGCACGCACTCGCAGCTCGCTATCTGTCTTCATTTGTAGCCAAGAAGCGCCTTGCATCATAAACATGCTCACGCTCACAAGACCAGCCAGTAGACCGAAAGGATTCAACAGACCGAATAGACCGCCGTGGTAAGTCGCACGTAGGAACTCGTCGAATTCAAACGGTACGCCTTGTAACAAGTTACCAAAGGCTACGCCTATGATCAGCGGAGGCACAAAACCACCGGCAAACAAGGCCCAATCCCATGACTTACGCCACTTTGGATTTTCGATTTTAGAACGGTAATCGAATCCAACTGGGCGCATGTAAAGAGCAAACAGCACTAACATCATGGCGACATAGAAGCCAGAGAAAGACACTGCATACACCATAGGCCAAGCAGCAAATAACGCACCGCCTGCTGTGATTAACCACACTTGGTTGCCGTCCCAATGGGGAGCAATAGTATTAATCATGATACGGCGCTCAGTATCGTCTTTGCCTATGATTGGCAGTAACGCACCGACACCCATGTCAAAACCGTCAGTAACCGCAAATCCGATGAACAGTACGCCGATCAGAGCCCACCAGATAACTCTTAATATTTCATAATCAAACATAATGAAATCCTCTGCTTAGGCTTCTAGGTTCTCGAAATGATAACGACCAGTTTTCAAACTGCTCGGACCAATGCGGGCAAACTTAAACATCAAGAACATCTCAATCACCAGCAGCACAGTGTAGAAAAGGGTGATAGAAAGGATACTGAACCATAAGTCGCCAGTCGTTAAGCTTGAGGCAGACATAAAGGTCGGTAATACCTCAGAAATCGTCCAAGGTTGACGACCATACTCAGCCACAAACCAACCACACTCAATCGCAATCCAAGGCAATGGCAAGCTATAAAGTGCAGCTTTAAGTACCCATTTCTTCTCGACGATTTGATGACGTGTGCTTTGCCAGAATGCCGCAGCAAATACGAATAACATGATAAAGCCTAGACCCACCATCACACGGAAGCTCCAGAAAATCGGTGCTACGTTAGGAATAGAATCTTTAGCAGCGGCTTTAATTTGCTCTTCAGTGGCATCGACCACTTTGTCTGTGTAGCGTTTCAGCAAGAAACCATAGCCTAAGTCGACTTTTGCTTCTTCGAAGGCCGCACGTAATTCAGGCGTTTCTTCACCCGCACGCAGCTTCACTAACATGGCATAGGCTTTCATACCGTTACGGATGCGCACTTCATGCTCAGCAATCAAGTCATGGATACCCGTGACTTCTTCATCCAATGAACGTGTTGCCACAATGCCCATAGCATAAGGAATTTTGATCGCATAATCCGTGTGCATGGTTTCTTGATTTGGGAAACCAACCGCAGTAAAGGCCGCAGGAGCAGGCTCAGTGTGCCATTCAGCTTCAATCGCCGCTAATTTAACACGCTGTGCTTCACCGACTTTATAGCCAGATTCATCACCTAACACGATAACCGATAGAATTGCCGCCATACCAAAGCTTGCCGCAATCGCGAATGAGCGACGGGCAAAAGGTAAGTCACGTTTCTTGAGGATGTAATAAGCACTGATTGCCAGTACAAACATGGCACCCGCGACATAACCCGAAGCCACAGTGTGAACAAACTTCACCTGCGCCACAGGGTTAAACACCACTTCGGCGAAGCTGGTCATTTCCATGCGCATGGTTTCGTAATTGAACACTGAACCCACAGGGTTTTGCATCCAACCGTTTGCCACTAAAATCCACAATGCCGACATGTTAGAGCCAAAGGCCACTAACCAAGTCACCACTAAATGTTGACGTTTAGTGAAACGATCCCAACCGAAGAAGAACATACCGACGAAGGTAGATTCGAGGAAGAAGGCCATTAAACCTTCAATAGCCAGAGGCGCACCAAAGATGTCCCCTACGTAATGCGAATAGTAAGACCAGTTAGTACCAAACTGGAATTCCATTGCCAAACCTGTGGTAACCCCCAAGGCAAAGTTAATACCAAATAACTTACCCCAGAACTTAGTCATATCTTTATAAATTTGTTTATCCGTCATCACATACAGTGATTCCATGATAGCCAGCAAAAATGCCAACCCCAACGTCAAGGGAACAAACAGGAAGTGATACATGGCTGTCAGCGCAAACTGCAACCGCGATAGCTCAACAACCTCTTCAACAATCATCGGTGACTCCTTACTTGGTGCGTCCAATTGCTATGATAAAACCCGCGTTAATCACAGCAAGTGCCTTTGTAGGATAGTGAGTTTTCATTTTGTGTTTATATCTGAACATCAGTATAAACCGTTAAATTTAATCTTTTGCATTAGTTCGAAGCAGCAAGGGCTAAAAAGTACCAATATCCGTCGCATATTGAGACGCGAGTCACACTATCGCAAGTAACTGAGACCGACACCTTACCACTCAATCAATCAAATGATCTCATCGATATAAATATCAGATAGTTAAGATATTTATTCGTTTTCATTTGTGGCTATTTTATACCACCTCGCTTTGATGCAAATCAATCAAACTCAGTGGTTTAGGTGGGTTTTGCGGTGAGGTACACACTTCCCCATCGAGAGGGATTGACAACTACACGAAACAGGAGTAGCGAACAAACGTTAATTAATGTAAACCCATACTTTTATTGATTAGCCACCACAAATCAGCTCCAGCCACCAAAAAACTAACAAACAAATAATGTTGCAACAAATTAACTAAAAAAACATAAAAATATTTTTAGCGTAAATCAATTTAAAACCTTTAAAATCAACAAATAAATCCACATATAGAAATAGCGATATAAAAACAGCATTAAAATTCATTAGTTTTAATAATGAATAATTGTATTTTTTCTCGTTTGAGAAGCTAACCTGAGTTGTTTAATATATGTCCTGTGTTAAGGAGACAATTTGGTAGAACTGGTGTCGTAGCCCAGTCAATGCCAACTTCGCGCACATAGGTATTAACTTTTGGTGTGGAGATATAGATATGACTAAATTATTTGAACGTGTGGTTAACAGCTACAAGCGTGTTTTTGTTGAACTTTATACAGCTAATGAGCTGAAATAATTCCCCGAATTACTCGTGAAATTTATTGCATTAATTTGAAGTTTTGTTAGCGCAAAACGAGCCCCCCTCTCATTGAGAGTGGGGGCTTTTTCTTTTCTAAAGCCGCAACATCTGCCTTCAACTCTAGAACCCCATAAAACGTCACTCTCAGTATCAAGTACGCAACATACCTATTAATAGGTATTTACCGTAAAAAGATGCTGTTTTATCACTTTGATCCATTAGATTATTTGCAACAAGTGTTAATGATTTGAAATGCAAGATATTTCATAAAAGTGCATTTTAAATATAAAAAAAGGAGCGAAATTATCGCTCCTTTTTTACGATTAACTAAACCCGTTTTTACCATTCAAAACTGGTAAAAGCCGCTGAGTTTACTCGCTTAACCTAAGGTCACTCGCGCATTACGGAACATACGCATCCAAGGGCTATCTTCACCCCAAGCATCTGGATGCCAAGAGTTAGCGACGGTTCTGAACACTCGTTCTGGGTGCGGCATCATCAAGGTTACGCGGCCATCAGTCGTACAAATCCCCGTCAAGCCATTTGGCGAGCCATTCGGATTTTGTGGATACTGAGTCGCGATATCACCCTTACCATTGACAAAACGCAGGGCAATTGTGCCTGACGCTTCGGCAATCGCCAGCGCTTCAGGGCTGGCAAACTCAGCCAAACCTTCACCGTGCGATACAGCGATAGGCATACGCGAACCTGCCATACCTTGGAAGAATAACGACGGGCTCTGTTGCACTTCAACTAAGCTGAAACGCGCTTCGAAACGCTCTGAGCGGTTACGCACAAAACGTGGCCAATGTTCGCTTCCTGGAATGATTTCTTTCAGGTTTGACAGCATTTGACAGCCGTTACACACGCCGAGGGCAAAGCTTGAGTCACGTTCAAAGAAACGTGAAAACTCATCGCGTGCACGGTCATTAAACAGAATCGACTTAGCCCAACCTTCACCTGCGCCTAATACGTCACCATAAGAGAAACCACCACAGGCCACTAGACCTTGGAAATCCTCTAGGCTGATACGGCCAGATAAAATGTCAGACATGTGCACGTCGCGGCTTTCAAATCCTGCGCGATCAAAAGCAGCTGCCATTTCCACGTGGGAGTTAACGCCCTGCTCACGCAAAATCGCCATCTTAGGCGCAGCGCCTTTAAGAATATAAGGCGCGGCAACGTCAGTGCTTGGATCGAAGCTTAAGTTAACGGTTAAGCCTAAATCGGTTTCGTCTTGCTTAAGTTTGAACTCTTCCAGTGCACACGCCGGGTTATCACGCATGGCTTGCATACGATAAGTGGTTTCTGACCACACAGTACGCAGCGCAACACGGCTATCACTGAAAATTTCACGCGCGCCATCTTTAATGGTGATGCGTTGATCGTCAGCTAACGTCCCAATAACATGGCAAGGAACGCCAGCGATAGCAAACTGAGCGGCAATTTTCGCAGCGTTGTCGCGGCTCACTTGCAGCACAGCGCCGAGCTCTTCATTAAAGAGTCGCTCTAAATCCGTGCCCTGCAAGTCTTCTACATCTATGTCTAAGCCAGTATTACCCGCAAAAGCCATTTCCACTAAGGTGGTGAATAAGCCGCCGTCGCTTCGGTCGTGGTAAGCGATAACGGATTTCTTAGCCACTAGATTTTGCATGGTTTCAAAGAAACCGCGCAGCAGTGCAGCATCATCAAGATCCGGCGCAATATCACCTAGCTCACCAAACACTTGGGCTAAACAAGAACCGCCTAAACGATTTTTACCCGCACCGAGATCAACTAACAGTAAAGACGTTTCGCCTTTATCTGTGCGCAGCTCTGGCGTCACTGTATTACGAATGTCTTGTACCACGCCAAAAGCAGTGATGACCAATGACATGGGCGACGTCACGGTTTTATCCGCGCCATCTTGCTGCCATGCGGTCTTCATCGACATAGAGTCTTTACCGACCGGAATGGTTAGGCTGAGCTCTGGACACAGTTCTTCACCTACGGCTTTAACCGCTTCATAAAGACCCGCATCTTCACCGGGGTGACCCGCAGCAGACATCCAGTTAGCAGAAAGCTTGATACGCTTAAATGAACCGATATCGGCACCAGCGATGTTCATAATTGATTCTGCCACTGCCATACGGGCAGATGCGCCGAAATCAAGCAGTGCCAGCGGTGTACGCTCGCCCAGTGACATTGCTTCACCGGCGTAGGTATCAAAGCTTGCCGCAGTGACCGCGCAATCGGCCACAGGCACTTGCCATGGACCCACCATTTGGTCACGGTTAACTAAACCTGTTACTGTGCGGTCGCCAATGGTGATAAGGAAGGTTTTATCCGCAACTGTAGGCAAGCTCAGCACGCGTTTAACCGCTTCTTTAACATCAATCTTGTTTTGTTCGAGCGCTGGCGATACCGCTTTGGCTGATACCACATCGCGGCTCATCTTAGGCGCTTTACCTAATAAGACTTCGAGCGGTAAATCGATAGGATTATTATCGAAATGGCTGTCGCTAAGGGTCAGGTGTTTCTCCGCTGTCGCTTCACCCACAACCGCAAACGGGGCGCGCTCGCGCTCACAAATTGCAGTAAATAGTGCGAGGTTTTCAGGGGCAACGGACATCACATAACGCTCTTGTGATTCGTTACACCAGATTTCCAGCGGGCTCATGCCTGGCTCATCTGAAGGCACATTACGCAGATTGAATAAACCGCCGCGCTCGCCGTCATTCACAAGTTCAGGGAAAGCGTTCGACAAACCGCCCGCGCCCACATCGTGGATAAATTGGATAGGGTTTTTATCGCCAAGCTGCCAACAGCGGTCAATCACTTCCTGACAACGACGTTCCATTTCTGGGTTTTCACGTTGCACAGAAGCAAAGTCGAGATCTTCACTCGATTGACCCGATGCCATTGATGAAGCGGCGCCGCCACCCAAACCAATGTTCATCGCAGGGCCGCCCAGCACAATCAGCTTAGCGCCAACGGTGATTTCGCCCTTCTGTACATGTTCTTCGCGAATGTTACCTAAACCACCGGCCAACATAATGGGCTTGTGGTAACCACGCACTTCAACGCCGTTATGGCTGCTGACTTCCTGCTCGTAGGTACGGAAATAACCGACCAATGCCGGACGACCAAACTCGTTGTTAAATGCCGCGCCGCCCAGTGGGCCTTCGGTCATGATGTCCAACGCGCTAACAATACGATCTGGCTTACCGTAGTTACCTTCCCATGGTTGAACAAAACCCGGGATTTTTAAATTTGATACGCTAAAGCCCGTTAAACCGGCTTTAGGTTTAGAACCACGACCCGTTGCGCCTTCATCACGGATTTCACCACCTGAACCAGTTGCAGCGCCAGGATAGGGGCTGATTGCGGTTGGATGGTTGTGGGTTTCCACTTTCATCAGGATGTGCATAGGTTCAGTGTGGTAGTTGTACACCCCATCTGGATCGGGGAAGAAACGACCGGCAACCGAGCCTTCCATCACAGCGGCGTTATCTTTGTAGGCAGATAACACGTGATCTGGGGTGGTTTCAAAGGTGTTCTTGATCATTTTGAACAATGACTTAGGCTGAACTTCACCGTCAATTGTCCAATCTGCGTTAAAAATCTTATGACGACAATGCTCAGAGTTCGCTTGAGCAAACATCATCAATTCGATGTCGTGGGGATTACGGCCTAAACGGACGAAGTTTTCGACTAAATAGTCGATTTCATCTTCGGCTAAGGCAAGGCCCAATGCTGTGTTAGCCACTTCAAGTGCGCGGCGACCTTCGGCAAGAATATTGACGCTTTTAAACGGCGCAGGCTCAGTGCGTTTGAATAACACATCGGCTTTGGCAAAATCATCAAGCATGATTTCAACCATGCGATCGTGCAACAGCGCATTTAAGGCTTGTTGCTGCGCTACTGTCAGTGCATCTGACTCGACATAATACGCAACGCCTCGCTCCAAACGCTTCACTTTACCAAGGCCACAATTGTGCGCGATGTCAGTGGCTTTTGAAGACCAAGGAGAAATAGTACCGGGGCGAGGAGTGACAAACAGGAGTGAACCTTGGGGGATATGAGCTTCTATCGCAGGTCCATAGGTGAGAATTTTTTCAAGTTGCTGGCGTTCATTTGTATCGAGCAACTCGCTCAAATCCGCTAAATGGACATACTCAGCATAGATTTGGCGTACCGGAAGCGCAGCGTTTTCGCAGGCCTCCATCAGCTTTTGCACCCTAAACGTCGAGAGTGCAGGGGCTCCGCGGATGATCTCCATCACGTCTATTCACCTTATTATTTATTATTGCAGGGGTCAGAGGTGGCGCTATTATAAGGAAATGTCTGCCACAAATCACCTGTGACCTTACGCAAAACAGTGTTTCCTGTGATATAAAAAACGCGACCATTTTAAGTCGCCATTTTCCCCCACGAATGATTTTTTTACGTTATCGCAGACAAACGGATATAATCCCACCAATGTCGGCCAGTTCATCACACATGCCCCACTGTTAACTCGCTATCTATAATATTGATTTTATTTACTATAAGCACATTTAATGACTCGATTCCTGTTCGCTCTTATCTTAGGTTTCTTACTGACTGCCTGTCAGCAGGTGACCGTGGACGAAACAGAATTCGTGCCGAAGAAATTAACTGAGTTAAGAGTCGGCACACTCTACGGCCCACAGATTTATATGACATCGGGCCAAGGTGATAGCGGTTTCGATTACGATATGGCGGTATTGTTCGCCGAATACTTAGATGTGCCGTTAAAAATGGTGCCCTACACTAACCGCACCGAGCTGTACGAAGCCCTTAAAAAGAATGAAATCGACCTGATTGCTGCAGGCATGACAGAAACACCCGCAAGGCGTGAACAGTTCCGCCTAGGGCCGCCGTTGTACCGAGTTAATCAAGTATTGGTTTATCGCGAAGGCATGCCAGCGCCCAAAGACATCAGCGACTTAAAAGGTAAGATTACTGTCATCGCCGACTCTTCCTTCGTCGAGACATTAACTCAATTGCAAAAGCATTATCCAACGCTGGTGTGGGATCAAATTACCGACAAAGACAGCGAAGAATTGCTGGCCATGATCGCCAACAAAGAAATTGACTACACCATAGCAGACTCCAGCAGCGTACAAATCAACCGCCGCTACTTGCCCGATCTGCGTTCGGGCCCCGTACTTGAAGAAAAGCTCGATGTGGTCTGGCTATTGCCGCCGACCCGCAGTGATGAACTCATGAGTCAGTTACTGGCCTTTTGGCATCAAGAGAAGCTTGCCGGCACGCTCGATCATCTCAACGAGAAATACTTTGGCCATGTGAAACGCTTCGATTATGTCGATACTCGGGCATTTATTCGCGCCATCGAAACCGTTTTGCCCCGCTATCGTCAGTTATTTGAAACCCATGCGGGTAATTTAGATTGGCGAAAACTTGCGGCGACTAGCTATCAAGAGTCTCATTGGAATCCCCATGCCCGATCGGCAACGGGGGTACGCGGCATGATGATGTTGACTCAACCTACAGCAAAAGAAATTGGCATCACCAACCGTTTGGATGCGGAAGAAAGCATCCGCGGCGGCGCGGCTTATTTGAACGATATGATCAATCGTCTGCCGGAATCCATTCCCGAGAGTCAACGCATGTGGTTTGCACTGGCGTCGTACAACATTGGATACGCCCATGTTGAAGATGCGCGAAAGCTGGCTGAATCAATGGAGTTAAATCCCAATGCGTGGCGAGATTTAAAGAAAGTGCTGCCACTGCTGCAAAAGCGTAAATACTATCAAAAAACCCGCTACGGCTATGCCCGTGGCAGTGAAGCCGTCCATTACGTCGACAGTATTCGCCGCTACTACGACACGTTAGTCTGGGTGGATAATCAGTCGAAACAGCAAAACCCCGAGGAAGAACCGAGCGATCTTGCGTCGGAAGAACCCGCCATTCCCGCTGGAACATTGAGCCCAGAACAACCTAAGTAATTTGAATCGCCGGAGCCAAGCGTTAGAGCTATGTTTCTACACACTTAGATCAAGAGCCGAGCTTCTAGACCTAAGCTCAGAGATCTCAGTGAGCTTAGGTTTAGAAGCTAGAGCTAGAGTCAAAACTAGATCCAAGCTGGCTTAACTGGGCTGGATCCAACTCAGGTTTACGATTAAAACATCACTTAGTTCAGCTTATCTGACCAGTGCTATTGCTGCACTCAAGTGCAACTGCTACTGTCTTAGGGTTATGACCTGCGATACATCTCTGCAGGGCATCGATAATAACAATGAATGGGGTCAATATGAGAAGAAAAACCATCAGCAATACTGTCGCGCGTCGTCGTACTTTACTCAAAGTTCGTCATCGTCGTATTTTGAATCGTCAGAAACTGTTCTTTACTTTTATTCAGTCTCAGGATTAATCCTGTCGCTTTTACCGCTGTTTACTCTATCGCTTGCTGCGCCTTTTGAGCCTGTTTCAGGGCTTTTTTTTCCTCTCTACGCCGTTTAAAAAAACGACTCAATTGCGCGCTACAGGCGTCGGCCAATACACCCGATGTCACTTCAACTTGATGATTAAATGCCGGATGTTGCAATAAATTCACTACTGTCCCCGCTGCACCGGTTTTTTCATCCCGAGCACCATAAACCACCCGCGCGATCCGGCTGTGCACCATGGCACCGGCACACATAGCACAAGGTTCAAGCGTGACATATAAAGTCGCGTCTAACAGGCGATAGTTTTCGACCAAACGCCCCGCTTCCCGTAAACATAAAATTTCCGCATGGGCGCTAGGATCGTGTTGGCTAATGGATAAATTGTAACCCGTCGCAATTTGCTGACCGTCTTTAACCAATACCGCACCCACAGGTACTTCGCCCTCAGCTTCAGCTTTCTCGGCCATCAGCATCGCGACTTGCATCCATTGCTCGTCTTGCTGCAATTGTTCATCTTGCTGCGATTGTTCATCTTGCTGCATTTGGTCCACTCATGCCCTCTATCGATTAATCAAAAATAACGCCGGATTATACCAGTCAAGCACAAATATTTCACGGCTGAGTCATTCAGCCTAAGTTAATCCATCAAACAACAAAAAAGGCGCACTAGGCGCCTTTTAATCGTTAATTCAAATAATTAACTTATTCCCATTCGATCGTTGCTGGCGGCTTGCCAGAAATATCGTAAACCACACGGGAAATACCATCGACTTCGTTGATGATGCGGTTCGATACGCGACCTAAGAAATCATAGGGCAGATGTGCCCAATGGGCCGTCATAAAATCAACGGTTTCAACGGCGCGAAGTGACACAACCCAATCATATTTACGGCCATCACCCATAACACCGACTGAGCGTACAGGTAAGAACACGGTAAAGGCTTGGCTGACTTTATTGTACAGGTCGGCTTTATGCAGTTCTTCGATGAAGATAGCATCGGCGCGGCGCAATAAGTCACAGTATTCTTTCTTCACTTCACCTAATACACGCACACCAAGACCTGGTCCTGGGAACGGGTGACGATAAAGCATATTATATGGCAGACCTAACTCAAGACCAATTTTGCGCACTTCATCTTTAAACAGTTCGCGCAGTGGCTCAACTAAACCCAGTTCCATATGGTCAGGTAAACCGCCAACGTTATGGTGCGACTTGATCACATGTGCTTTACCTGTGGCGCTGCCAGCAGATTCAATCACGTCTGGATAAATCGTGCCTTGCGCTAACCATTTTGCATTAGCGCATTTTTTCGATTCTTCATCGAAAATTTCCACAAATACACGGCCGATGATCTTACGCTTAGCTTCTGGATCGGCTTCGCCTTTCATAGCGTCAAGGAAGCGATTTTCCGCATCAACGTGGATGATATTCAGGCCGAAATGATCGCCAAACATTTCCATCACTTGCTCGGCTTCGTTCAAACGCAATAAACCGTTATCAACGAATACGCAGGTCAGTTTTTTGCCGATAGCGCGGTGCAGCAACATAGCCACAACCGAAGAATCGACACCGCCCGATAGCCCTAAAATCACCTCATCATCGCCGATTTGCTTCTTCAAGCGCTCAATCGCATCTTCGATGATAGAGGAAGGTTTCCAGTTAGCCGCACAGCCACAAATGTCTAAAGCAAAGTGCGATAACATGCGCATGCCTTGGCGAGTGTGGGTCACTTCTGGGTGGAACTGTACGCCGAAGAATTGCTTCTCTTCGTTTGCCATAGCAGCAAATGGGCAAGTGTCCGTTTTAGCGACCGCCACAAACCCTTCAGGAATGGCCGACACTTTATCGCCGTGGCTCATCCATACGTCGAGTAAGGGTTTGCCTTCGCTGTTAACTGCGTCTTCTATGCCTTTGAATAGCAAGGAATCTGTCAGCATTTCAATTTGAGCGTAGCCAAATTCACCTTCGCCCACACCTTGGATCACTTTACCGCCCAGCTGCTCAGACATGGTTTGCATGCCGTAGCAAATGCCCAGTACAGGCACGCCTGCGGTAAATACGTATTCAGGCGCACGCGGCGAGTTTTCAGCCGTTACACTTTCAGGTCCGCCAGCAAGAATAATACCGTTCGGGGCAAATTCGCGGATTTGGGCTTCTGTTACGTCCCAAGCCCATAATTCACAGTACACACCGATTTCACGGATACGACGGGCAATCAGTTGAGTGTACTGAGATCCAAAATCGAGGATCAGTATCTTGTGCTCATGAATATCGCTCATGGGTAACCTTTATCTCATCTATTGTTTTAACATTGCTCAACGCGGCGAAAGCCGGCCTTGAGTATTGGATCACACGCTTTACAAAGGGGCGGCTTATTGCCGCCCCTCTTATCAAACGATTAAGAACCTGAACGGTAGTTCGGCGCTTCTTTAGTGATAGTCACATCGTGCACGTGGGACTCGCCCATACCCGCTGAAGTCACTTTCACAAATTGGGCTTTTTCATTCAGTTCTAGAATGGTGGCACAACCTGTTAAGCCCATGCATGAACGCAGACCACCCATATGTTGATGGATGATTTCCTTCAACTTGCCTTTGTAAGGCACGCGCGCTTCAACACCTTCTGGGACTAACTTATCGGCAGCATTATCTGATTGGAAATAGCGGTCAGAGGAGCCTTGAGACATAGCGCCTAAAGAACCCATGCCGCGATAAGATTTATACGCACGGCCTTGATAAAGTTCAGTTTCGCCTGGTGCTTCCTCAGTTCCCGCAAACATTGAGCCCGCCATGATACAAGATGCACCCGCGGCTAATGCTTTGGCTAAGTCACCAGAGAAACGAATACCACCATCGGCAATCACAGGAATACCTAGGCTCTTCATGGCTGCGGCAGCATCTGAAACGGCTGTGATTTGTGGCACGCCAACACCAGTTACGATACGAGTCGTACAGATAGAACCAGGGCCAATACCCACTTTAACTGCGTTAACGCCTGCTTCGACGAGCGCTAATGCACCTTCAGCCGTGGCAACGTTACCACCGATAATTTGCAAATCAGGATGTTTAGCGCGAGTTTCACGAATGCGTTGTAAAACGCCTTCTGAATGTCCGTGGGAAGAATCGATAAGTAATACGTCAACGCCAGCTTTAACGAGTGCGTCAACACGCTCCTCGTTACCTGCGCCCGCACCAACTGCAGCGCCAACACGTAGACGGCCTAACTCATCTTTACAGGCGTTAGGTTTACGTTCGGCTTTCTCGAAGTCTTTAACTGTGATGAGGCCTTTCAGCTTATAGTTATCATCAACCACAAGCACTTTTTCGATACGGTGTGAGTGCATCAATTTTTGCACTTCATCTAATTTAGTGCCTTCAGCAACTGTGACTAAACGCGCTTTAGGCGTCATCACTTCTTCTACCGTTTTGCTCCAATCCGTCACGAAACGTACGTCACGGCCAGTAATGATACCGACCAGCTCGTTGGCTTCGTTAACCACGGGATAACCCGCAAAACCATTCTTCAGTGTTAACACTTTCAGATCGGCTAAGGTCGTTGATGGCGTCACAGTTACAGGTTGTTGAACCACGCCCGCTTCGTAAATTTTTACTTTACGAACTTCTTCGGCTTGTTTTTCAATGCTCATGTTTTTATGAATAAAGCCTAAGCCGCCTTCCTGCGCCATAGCGATCGCAAGACGAGCTTCGGTTACTGTGTCCATAGCGGCAGACACAAGTGGGATATTCAATTCAATGGTATTGGTCAGGCGAGTTTTAAGAATGGCGGTATTTGGGAGTACAGTCGAATGCGCAGGAACAAGCAACACATCGTCAAAAGTAAGCGCTTCTTTAATTAAACGTAGCATATGCAACATCTCCCCAGTTGAGTAGGATTTAGAGGTGAAATATTGCGGCGGGATTATACCTTGCATATCGGCACTGGTAAATGGAAAATAGCAAATATCCCCATTTAATTGAGTAATTCAATGCAAGGCACCAAAAACAATATTTATACTGTCTCGCGGCTCAATGGTGAAGTCAGACAAATTCTCGAGGGACAACTAGGTAAAATTTGGCTCAATGGCGAAATATCCAACTTTTCCTCCCCCAGCTCAGGTCATTGGTATCTCACCTTAAAAGACCACTCTTCCCAGATCCGTTGCGCCATGTTTAAAGGCCGTAACCAAACGGTCAGCTTTAAGCCCATCAATGGTCAGCAAGTGTTAGTCAAAGGCGCGATCAGCGTGTATGAACCCAGAGGCGACTATCAATTATTAATTGACTCCATGCTGCCCGCAGGGGATGGATTACTCGCCCAGCAGTTCGATGCGCTCAAAATGAAGCTCGCCGCCGATGGATTATTCGCCGCCGACACCAAAAGACCATTGCCGAAAAATATCCAACGTATTGGCGTTATTACTTCGCCAACCGGCGCAGCGATTCGCGATGTTCTACACGTACTCGCAAGGCGCGACCCTTCAATTGAAGTCATTATCTATCCGACTCAAGTTCAAGGCGAAACTGCAGCGCAGAGTATTTGTCAGGCAATCAATATCGCCAACCAGCGTTTAGAGGTCGACGTATTACTGCTTACCCGTGGCGGCGGTTCGCTTGAGGATTTGTGGTGTTTTAACAGCGAAGCCCTCGCCCACACAATTTATAACAGCGCCCTGCCCGTGGTCAGCGCCGTCGGCCATGAAGTCGACACCACCATTAGCGATTACGTTGCCGATATTCGCGCCCCAACACCGTCTGCAGGTGCCGAGTTGTTATCCCAAGATAGCGACAATAAGGCGCAAAAACTCGCAACAGCCTTATCGCGCCTGCAACAAAGTGCAAAACATTATCAGCTCAAACAAGAAAGACGACTCAGTTTGCTTGAGCACAGACTGCAGCGCCAAGATCCCAAACGGACCTTGCAGCAGTTCGAGCAAAGATTCGATGAGATGCAATTAAGACTGGAGTCGGCGCTGTCGAATCGCTTGCACATACTCAGCCGCCGTCAGCAGTTGCTCGCAAGTCGCCTTGAACAGCAATCTCCCAAGCATAAGCTCACCATTGAGGGTAACCGCCTAAGTTATCTTGCGAGTCGCTTACAGGATGCATTACAGGACAAACTGAGCCAAAGTGAGCAACGGATAAAATACGCGGCCCATCAACTCGAAACCGTCAGTCCGCTTGCTACCTTGAGCCGTGGTTACAGCATCACCACTGACATCCACAATCAAGTGGTCGACTCTGCCGATAAACTGACAATCGGTGATAGCCTGCAAACCCGCTTGCGCCATGGACAAGTGATTTCAACCGTCACTCAGATCAAGCCGCTCGAATAAATCTACATGACGCTGAAATAGTCTAACCAAGGCTGGCATAGTTTAAGTAAGACTGAAATAGTCTTAAAACACAAAAGGAACCCTAAGGTTCCTTTTGTTTCAAATGTGTCTGAAAAAACACTATTTGGTTTTTCTGTCTTTGATATGGCTTTGTGCGCGCTTGCGGCGACGCTCTTGACTCATAGTCAACTTCTCAGTCTTGTTTTCAAATGGGTTATCACCCTCTTGGAAACGTAGCTGGATTGGCGTACCCACCACTTTCAATGAACGACGGAAGTAGTTCATCATGTAGCGCTTGTACGAGTCAGGCAGTCTACTCACTTGGTTACCGTGAATGACCACGATTGGCGGATTATAACCACCGGCGTGAGCGTATTTAAGCTTCACTCGGCGACCATTCACTAATGGCGGCTGGTGATCGTCCTGCGACATTTGCATGATACGTGTCAGCATAGAAGTACTGACGCGGCGCGTAGCACTGTCGTAAGCTTCTTCAATCGATTCAAATAAATGGCCAACACCTGTACCGTGCAGCGCCGAAATAAAGTGAATACGGGCAAAGTCGATAAAACCAAGACGACGGTCAAGCTCGCTCTTAACGCGATCTTTAATACCTTGGTCGATACCATCCCACTTGTTGACGGCAATAACTAAAGCGCGACCCGCATTGAGTGCGAAACCTAACAGACCTAAATCTTGCTCGGCGATACCTTCACGGGCATCGATGATAAGCAACACCACGTTAGCATCTTCAACTGCTTTCAAGGTTTTGATCACTGAGAATTTCTCAATGACTTGATGTACTTTACTGCGACGACGAACACCCGCGGTATCGATAATCACGTACTCGCGACCTTCACGTTCCATTGGAATGTAAATACTGTCACGGGTTGTGCCTGGTTCGTCAAATACCACAACACGCTCTTCACCTAGAATACGGTTAGTCAGGGTTGACTTACCGACGTTAGGTTTACCGATGATCGCCAGCTTGATAGGCAAATCTTGCAGACGCTTTTGCTCAGCTTCCGCTTCTTCTTCGGTATATTCGCGCTCTTCGGTAACTTCGTCTTCGCCTTGACGCACAATGCCCATCGCTTCGGCATAAGGAGTCAGCGCGTATTCAATCATGTTGGTCACGCCGCGTCCTTGAGACGCCGCCATTTGGTAAACTTCACCTAGACCTAAAGACCAAAACTCGGCACAGGCCGAATCGGCATCGATACCGTCAACTTTGTTCGCAACCACGAAAGTGGTTTTTTCACGGCTACGTAAGTGCTGTGCAATCGACAGATCCGCAGCAGTTAAACCCGCGCGCGCATCAGTCATAAATAGAACAACATCGGCTTCTTCAATGGCGGCAAGGGATTGCTCAGCCATTTTCGTCTCGATCCCTTCTTCAGTGCCATCGATACCGCCGGTATCGACCACAATGAACTCATAGCCGGATAAGAATGCTCGACCATATTTACGGTCACGTGTTAGGCCAGGAAAGTCAGCAACCAGCGCATCACGCGTGCGCGTAAGGCGATTAAATAGGGTGGATTTACCGACGTTCGGCCGACCAACAAGGGCCACTACAGGGATCATGATTTTGCCTCTAAAAAACTTTTCAATAAAAAGCCCCCGGAACACACTTCCAGGGGCTCTACAAGGATAACACTTTTAACTATGGAAGTGTTACAACAGCTAACTTTCCACTGCGACCTTGAACATAGATTTTATCGTCAACCACTAATGGCTGGCTGTATAATCCAGAGCTGTCCACTTGGACACGACCCACAATCGTCCCTGTACTGCGATCGATGAAGTGTAAATAACCTTCGAAATCACCCACAACTAAATAGTCTTTATACACAGCTGGTGACGTCAGAGTGCGGTTAGCTAACTCTGAGTTGCTCCACAGTTCTAGACCGTTACGCTTATCAACTGAGTAGATACGGCTGTGGTCATCAACGACGAACAAGCTTAAGCCCGCTGATGCTAACTCGTTAAAGCTAGAATACTTACGTGTCCACACAACTCGACCCGTGCGCAGTTCCATCGACACTAAGTTACCGTTGTAGCTCACCGCATATAAGTTGTCGCCAAGGATCAGCGGCGTCATATCCACGTCGGCCATACGCGTAAACTCGTTACCGCCAGTTGGATTGTAAATCGCCTGTTCCCATGCAGCTTGACCATTGTTTTTAATCACAACAGCCACTTTGCCATCGGCAGTACCGATGAAGAAACCACCCGCTTCGTAAGCTGCAGAACCGGTACCGCGCAGGGTCAGATTCGGCAATTGCATTTCATACACCCATAACTTAGCGCCAGTATCGACGTTAAAGGCTTCGAGTGAACCTGAGCTGGTGCTGACAACCACGACGTCATCGGCAACCGTTGGGGCCGACAGTAATTCTCCGCCCGCAATCACATGCCATAACACTTGGCCATCTTCGGCGTTCAGCGCGGCTAACAGCCCGCTTTCACCACCTAAAAAGACTTTATTACGCGCAGCAGTCACGCCGGCGGCAATACGCGCACCTTTGTTTTTTGCTAACGCGTTATCACGAAATTCTTCGCTGAAATCTTTAGTCCAAACGCGCTCGCCAGTCGCTTCATCAAACGCGGTGACTTCGCCATAGCGATCGGCAGCAAAGATTTTTCCATAACGAACTGCGGGAGCGAGGCGAGAATAATAATCACCCACACCATCACCGACAGAGGCGCTCCAACTTACTTCAGGGAACACTGTCGCCTGAATGGCAGTTAACTCACTGACAGGCTCGTCTTCAACATCGCTCGACGAACAGGCGGATAACATGGCCAGACTTAATCCGGCGGCTAGCAGGTTTTTGCACCAAGACTTCATCAAGGGATCCCTTATGCCTGATTTAGGCTATCAAGTTTGATTTTAAGCGCTGGGCTTGTCACCACACCACCATTGTCCATGGCAGCTTGATAAGCTGTTTTCGCTTTCTCAACTTCACCTTGACGTACTAAGAAATCACCTTTTAATTCATCGCGCTGGGCGAAGAAGGCTTTATCTGTGACTTGATCTAAGGTCGCCAGAGCGGCGTCAATTTGACCTTGCTCGGCTTGGATTCGGGCTACACGTAAAGTGGCAATCACATCTAAACCAGCACCTGGCTTAGCCGCGATAACCTTGTTCAAGGCTTCGATTGCTTTAGGGTAATCCTTGGCTTCTACCGCCGTTTTTGCCACGATCAGTTCTAACAGCGCTTGATAGCCCTTTTGATCATGACTTTTAGAAAACTCGGCGACGCCCGCAAGCATTGCAGTTTCATCGGCTGATTTAGTGGTCAACTCGTGGAAGGCTTTTGAGGCTTCTTCCGCTTGGGCCACTTTAACGTCAGAATAATAATTCCACGCATACAGGCCGCCTAAACCGACGACGGCACCGATTAAAATTGAATTTCCGTAATCTTTCCAGAACTGCTTGATAGCATCAACTTGTTGTTCTTCTGTGCTATAAATTTCCACGCGCACGTCCCCTTATATGATCTATTACTTAATGGCCAGTTCAGCTAAAAATGCGCCTAAGGCACTTCGAGCTACCCGTTGTTGTTCGATGTCATTGCGTAAATGTTTAACCGTCACCATACCTTCGGCAAGTTCATCTTCGCCTATCAGTAACGCCACACTCGCACCGCTTTTGTCGGCACGTTTCATTTGTTTCTTCACGTTGCCGCCACCGCAGTGACTCATCACTTTAAGGTTTGGCAGCGCGCTGCGTAATTCCTGCGCAATTTTAATCGCTTCAACTAGACAGCTATCGCCCATGGCAGTGACATACACATCCACTTCTGACGGAATATCTTTGTTTAGCTCTAAGGTTTCAAGCAGCAAGACAATGCGCTCTAAGCCCATAGCGAAACCCACCGCTGGGGTATCTTTACCGCCTAATTGGGCAACTAAGCCGTCGTAGCGACCACCGGCAAGTACTGTACCTTGCGAGCCTAAACTCGATGTAACCCATTCAAATACAGTGCGATTATAGTAATCTAAACCACGAACAAGGCGCGGATTAATGGTGTATTTGATACCCACTGCGTCAAGTAGTTCACGCAATTGTGAAAAATGTGTCTTCGATTCTTCACCGAGGAAATCCATCAACTCAGGTGCACCAGCCAAAATAGCTTGGACATTTTGATCTTTTGAATCTAATACCCGCAGCGGATTGCTGTACATGCGACGCTTGCTGTCTTCATCGAGCGCATCTTTATGCTGCTCTAAAAACGCAATCAAAGCATCACGGTAAACCGCGCGCTCAGCAGGATCGCCTAAGGTGTTCAGCTCTAACGACACGTGATCGCTAATACCAAGTTTTTCCCACAGGCGTGCCGAAAGCATCAAGACTTCAGCATCAATATCCGCAGTGCCTATGCCATAGACTTCCACACCAAATTGGTTAAATTGGCGATAACGGCCTTTTTGTGGACGCTCGTGGCGGAACATAGGACCCATATACCAAAGACGTTGTTCTTGGTTATACAGCAGACCGTTTTCGTTACCCGCCCGCACTGTCGATGCCGTACCTTCTGGGCGCAGCGTTAAGCTGTCACCGTTATTATCTGCGAAGGTATACATTTCTTTTTCAACAATATCAGTCACTTCACCGATAGAGCGTTTAAAGAGATCGGTATTTTCCACTATTGGAGTGCGGATTTCGCTGTAACCGTAAGCACTGACGCTCGAACGTAGTACCGCTTCCACTTTTTGCCATAGAGGACTTTGAGTTGGCAGAATGTCATTCATTCCGCGAATCGCTTGGATCTGTTTTGCCACTGTATCGACTCGTCCGATTTAGCTAAATTAATAAAAAATGTCACGCATTATAGGCTTTTGAACGTAAAACGTAAAACGACCCCGTCGGTTTCGGGGCCTAGCTCAAAATCATTAGGCGTAATCTATGCCCAAATGCAGATGCATATTACTCAGTTGTGTCTTTTATTTGAATACGGTTCGCCATTTGACTGGCCTTAGCGCGAATTTTCGCTTCGAGGGAATCGACAATGTTGTCGTTATCAAAACGTTCTTTTTGACGTTCGCCCTCGTCGTAATATCCGCTCTTATTGTGTCCGCCGGTTAACCCGATGTGCGACACTAAGGCTTCGCCTGGACCGTTCACTACGCAGCCGATAATAGACACATCCATAGCAGTAGTCACGTCTTCGAGGCGACGCTCTAACTCATTGACTGTGCTTATCACATCAAACTCTTGACGGGAGCAAGATGGGCAGGCGATGAAGTTAATCCCGCGGCTACGGATCCGCAGCGATTTTAAAATGTCAAAACCGACTTTAATTTCTTCGACAGGATCGGCGGCAAGGGAAATACGCAGGGTATCACCGATACCTTCGGCCAATAACATGCCTAAACCCACTGCCGATTTAACAGAACCTGCGCGTGCGCCGCCCGCTTCGGTAATACCCAAATGCAAAGGCTGACGAATTTGCTTTGCCAATAAACGATAGGATTCAACCGCTAAAAACACGTCGGAGGCTTTCACGCTGACCTTGAATTGGTCGAAGTTCAATCTGTCCAGAATGTCCACATGGCGCATGGCTGATTCGAGCAATGCTTGTGGCGTGGGCTCTTTGTACTTGTCCATCAGATCTTTCTCTAATGAACCGCCATTCACCCCAATACGGATGGGAATATTGTGGTCACGGGCGCATTCAACCACGCTGCGAATACGCTCTTCATTGCCAATATTGCCCGGATTAATACGCAAGCAATCGACACCATACTCAGCAACTTTTAAGGCAATGCGATAATCGAAATGGATGTCGGCCACTAAAGGCACGTTGACCGCTTGCTTAATGAGTTTAAAAGCTTCAGCCGCATCCATAGTCGGTACTGAAACACGTACTATGTCGGCACCGACTTTTTCCAAGGCACGAATTTGAGCGATAGTCGCTTCAACGTCTGTGGTCTTAGTATTGGTCATTGACTGAACGGCAATCGGCGCCCCATCACCAATCGGTACATTACCCACATAGATGCGGGTGGAAGGACGTCTTTTTATGGGAGTTTCATTATACATGCTTAATACGCTCTATTTCGGTACGTGCTGCAGATCATTACGCGGTCGTTAGGCTCTCGGCAAGGTTAAACGTGCGACACGTCCCTTGGGGAAATCCGCTAAGCTAACCATTTGACCATCTAAGCTTAAGGTCGCCACATGGGGTGCCCCTAAAATAATTTTAAACGGTGGCACACCGCTCACTTGTACTGCAGCGCCGGCGCCTTTCACACCATCGACTAAGGCTTTGCCTTTAGCATCGACAATGTTTATCCAGCAATCACCGGTTAACTGAACATCAATAATTGATTGTCCAGCAACAGCGACCAGAGTGTTGACTGAGGTGGCTGGCGATGTTGAGGCAGGTAAAGGCGTTGCGGTGGCAACTGGCTGTTGAGCTACAGATTGTTGAGCTACAGTCGCGGCCGTTTGCGGCCCAGTGGTGGCAGCGATAGCTGAGCCACCATCTTCATTGCTCGTATCCGCCGTTTGAGGATAATTGTTGTCAGTAGGCCCTGTGCTCACGTCGATAGTACTGGCATCGGTATCTTTAATCGGACCGTCGATTGACATAGAGCCGTTAGCCGCTATTTCAGTCAATTGCTGGCTGGCATCAGTTTCGGTCAATAGCACGTCACCGGGCAGCGTTTGATTCACCGCAGCGACCTCTTCGGCCGTAGGCTGTGACACATCGATAGTGCTTAACAAGGTCGTTTTTTGCATCCACCAGACGACTAACGAGCCGAGTAACACAATAACGATAAAAATACTCAGCCAAGTTAAACGTGTATCGCTAGCTTGGTAAGTCGTCTTACGTGAAAAGCTTTGCATAGCAGGCTCAGTCACCACCGGCACTTGCCGCACTAAACACGCTTCAATCAAGGCCGCATCGGCACTGACCATACGGGCATAGTTTTTCACATAGCCACGAACATAAGTGGATGAAGCTATATTGGTAAAATTGTCAGCTTCAATGTCTTCAATAATGCGAGGACGTAGATGCAGTTTAACCGCCGCATCTTGAATGCTAAGGCCCATTTTTTCGCGGGCGTCTTTTAATAAGGTTCCAAGCGTTACATCTAGCGCGACTGATTGCGGAGCTACCGACTCAACTGGCGCATTGGTTTCATGATCTTTCATTGATGCAAATTAACTCTGTATTGCTTGGCCTGAGGTGATGCTGGGAATTTGGCAAGCAATAAAATACCAAATCTCTTCACAGCGGCATCATCATTCACTGCCTGCTCTATTTTGATTCCGAGCGCTAAACTTTCTGGAGTTTGCTCAGCCACTTGGTGATATCGCGCTAATTGGTTTCGCGCCTGAATAAAATCACCTTGGTCGACTTCTAACTCTGCCATCTCCAGCAACGACACCGATCTTCTCGGGTCATACTTTAACGCCATCTGAAAATACTGTCGTGCCTTTTCTGCTTGTCCTGCTTCACGGCTACAGAGACCTAAGTTCTCGTAGCTTGAGGCCGTTCGCGTATATTTAGGCATCTCGATTGCGGCCAAAAACATTTTTTCAGCTTTGTCGTATTGCTTTTGTTGACACAAAAACACCCCGAAATTATTCATGGAATCGCCAGAGGCGTCCTTGGTACTAATGGCATTCATGTACGACTCTTCGGTACGTACTAGATCGCCCACGGTTTGATAGTAATAAGCCAAAGCAGTATGCACATCTTCGAGCTCTGGAGCATATTCTAATGCTTTATCAAGATTGTATTTGGCTTGCTCCGAGTTACCTCGATTTAAATAGGTTAAGCCGAGCTGCAAACGCTCGCGCGCGGCGGCGACTTTGTCTAACTTTCGTTCCGAAACAGGAATATCTGTCCCAGTATAAGTACGCTCAGTAACGCACCCTGTCATCAATAATGACAGGGTTAAAATCAACGAAAACCTTGGCAATCCATGCTTCATGGGCAAGCCTATAAATCTGTGCAAACAAAGAGTTAATTCATTGTGACTGAAATCTGGTTTTCTTGCATGCGTTTTTTTGCTAAACGTTTCGTTCTATCGCGAATATCACCAGCTAACTGACCACAAGCTGCATCAATATCATCGCCACGGGTTTTACGCACGATCACTGTAAAACCGTACTCCATTAGCACCTTAGAAAAACGGTCGATACGTGAGTTAGATGAACGGCCGTAAGGCGAGCCAGGATACGGGTTGAATGGGATCAGATTCACCTTACAAGGTGTATCTTTCATCAACTTAGCCAACTCATGGGCTTGATCTGTGCTGTCGTTGATGTGATCTAGCATCACGTATTCAACCGTCACGCGGCCACGGTTTGCATTGGACTTGGCGATATAACGACGAATACCCGCTAGAAACTCATCCAGCGGATATTTTTTATTGATTGGGACCAGAATGTCACGCAGCTCATCATTTGGCGCATGGATACTGACGGCAAGTGCCACATCGATGGCATCACCCAGCTTATCTAACGCTGGCACTACGCCAGAGGTTGATAAGGTCACGCGGCGTTTTGATAAGCTAAAACCAAAATCATCGAGCATGATATCCATCGCAGGGATCACATTAGCTAGGTTGAGCAATGGCTCACCCATGCCCATCATCACGACGTTAGTGATCGGACGCTCGCCCGTGTCTTTTGCAAAACCTAAAAAGTGCGATACGCGCCAAATTTGGCCAACGATTTCAGAAACCGTTAAGTTACGGTTAAACCCTTGCTGACCCGTGGAGCAGAAAGTACATTCGAGGGCACAACCCACTTGGGATGAAACACACAAGGTCGCGCGGTCATCCTCAGGAATATAAACCGTTTCAACTTCTTGGCCTTGACCAACGTTGATCGCGAATTTAATCGTCCCATCGGTCGATTTTTGGAAGCTCGAAATTTCCGGCGCAACGATCTCACAGCGTGCCGCCAATTTTTGACGTAACACTTTGTTGATGTTGGTCATCTCTTCGAAGTCACTGACACCGAAATGATATAGCCATTTCATGAGCTGATCGGCACGAAAGGGTTTCTCTCCCATGTCCGCAAATAATGCGCGCATCGCCTTACGATCAAGGTCTAATAAATTGATCTTCTTTTCACTCATATAGCTAACCTCAACACCAAAACCGGATCCTGTAACAGGGCGGCGAATTATACAGACGCAAATAAATTTTAGCCAGTAACTCAATTAACCTATGCTAGAATCTCCACGGGCTAATGTTGGCCTAAAATACGGAGTTGTAATTCCACCTATATGTTAACCCTCATCATTATAGTGCTTGTCGCTGTCGGAGTTTCTTTTCTGTGCAGTGTGTTCGAAGCTGTTCTGCTATCGGTTACCCCAAGTTATATCGCATCACTCGAACAAACTGACAGTGCCGCAGCCGCGCGCTTGCGTAAACTGAAAGAAAATGTCGAAGCCCCTTTGGTGTCAATCCTTACGTTAAATACTATCGCCCATACCGTCGGCGCCGCCGTTGCGGGTGCGCAAGCAGCGAAAGTATTTGGTGACGATATGTTGGGTGTTTTCTCGGGCGTATTGACCTTTATTATTCTGTTCTTCTCAGAAATCATTCCTAAATCATTGGGTGCCAACCATTGGCGTCGCCTCGCACCGAGCGTTTCTGTTGCCGTGATGTGGATGAAGCGTGTCACTAGACCGCTGATCTGGATGTCGCAGCAAGTCACTCGTTTGATGGGCAAAGGTGATGAAGGCCATTATATCCGCCAAGAAATGAGCGCTATGGCCAAAATCGGCCATGAATCCGGTGAGCTTGATGAGCAAGAGTCAAAAATTCTGACACAAATGCTCAAGGTACGTGATATGCCCGTTACGGCAATCATGACGCCGCGCACTGTGATGTTCTCGCTGCCAGTGGATCTGACTCAAAATGAGTTTGTGCGCCAATATCGCGACAAACCTTTTACCCGTATTCCCGTGTACGACCAAGATCATGATGATGTGATTGGTTACATTACCCGCACCGATGTGTTGCTGGCTGAGCGTTACACGCCAGAAGCGCCGATTGGTGAGCTTAAACGGAGTTTATTTGTGGTGCCTGAAACCGCAAAAATTCTGCCACTTTTTGAGCGTATGATTAAGCGTAACACCCAAATTGCTATGGTGGTCGACGAGTACGGCAGTAGCCAAGGTATCGTGACTCAAGAAGATATTATCGAATCTATGTTAGGATTAGAGATTGTCGATTTAAACGATCCCGCGACCGATATGCAGCAATTAGCACGTAAACTTTGGACTAAGCGCATGAAGCAAAAAGGTATTCGCCTATCCGATGACGGTGATTTTGAAGCTGCATCCGATGATGACGAAGCCAAATCCGGCTGAAGGCTAAGCAAATTTAGTGCTTGTTAATATAAAGGGAGCCTAGCTCCCTTTATTCTTTTAGAATGCAAATGACTCAGAACCGTCTGAACCTCGCATTTTGAGGTCGCTTGGGTATATACTCACCCGCCGTAATAGAGGTAAGTTATGACACAGGGTTACACGCTCTCACTCGCGCACATCAATGACACCCATTCGAATTTTGAACCCAGCCGCGTCCAATTTAACCTTAACATCGGCCAGCATAAGCTTGATGTAACCAGCCATAGCGGTGGTTATGCCCGCATCGGCCATCACATCACTAAGGCACGTCAAGCCGCCGCACAAACCGATACGCCGTTTATTTTCCTGCACGGTGGTGACAGCTTCCAAGGCACGCTTTATTTCAACCATTTTAAAGGCAAGGCCAACGCCCACTTACTTAATCTGCTAGCGCCCGATGCTATGGTGATTGGCAACCACGATATCGATGAAGGTAACGCCAGACTTGCCGAGTTTGCTAAGCAGATTGATTTCCCATTGCTTGCGGGCAACATGGATTTAAGCCAAGAAGATCTCAACAAACCCGGTTGTCTGCGCGGTTTGCCTAATATCTTGGATTATGATCACCAGCAAAAACGCGCGAAATACCTGCTTAAGCCTTTCCACGATAAGACGTTAGCCATTGTCGGCATTACCTTAGATCAAATGAAAGAGATCGCTCGCCCCGATCCTGATACTCATTTTGTCGATGCTATCGCGACAACCGCACGCACGGTTGAGCACCTTAAAAATCAAGGTATTAAACATATCATAGTGCTCAGCCACTTAGGCTTAGATCAAGATAAACGCCTCGCGGCCGAAGTGGAGGGTATTAGCCTTATCGTCGGTGGTCACACGCATACGCTACAGGGCGATTTTCGCGCCTTAGGTTTGAGCAACCTGCCCTACGGTGAAGTCATCAACAACACGCCGATAGTGCATGCGGGTAAATATGCCGAAGTCGTCGGCTTAGCCGAGATAACGTTTGATGCTGAAGGGAAAGTGCTGAGTCTAACAGGCGGCAACTATTTCATGCTGGATCAACACTTTATCTTAAGTGCTAACACAGCTGTCGATAATCAAGATTACCAAGCGGTGCGTCAACAGCTCAGTCAGCACCCGAATGTCCTTTGGGATGATGCCGATGCCGATATTGATGGCGTGATCCGAGACATCTACAAACCCGCCATCGCGGATATGGAGAACAAAGTTTTAGCACTGGTTCCAAAAAACTTAGTCCATACGCGCCTGCCCTCTAAGGCCCTGCCCCACGGCAGTGAAATTGCGCCATGGGTGAGTCGCAGCATGTTCCAAGAAGCTAAGCTTGTTGATCCTAGGGTAAACTTTGCCCTGCATAATGCTGGCGGTGTGCGCCAGTCAGTAGCCCAAGGCCAGTTGACGTTGGCGGATGTGATGGGGCAATTACTGCCCTTCGAATTGCCGCTGGTTAAGTATGAAATTCAAGGTCAATTCCTCTATCAAGCGCTCGAATCGGCGATTAACGCGGCGACCAACAACAGCGTCCGTGGCACAGGTGCGGGCAGTTTCCCTTACACTTACGGCTTACGGTATTACTACGATGGCCGGCGTCCACTGGGCGAGCGTTTATTCAGATTAGAGATGATGCAGCAGGACATTTGGTATCCCGTTGAGCCTGAGTCACTGTATGTCGGAGTATCGACCTCTTACACAGCTGCGGGTAAGGAAGGCTATCATCCATTGCTGCAAGCTCGCTGGCAGGAGTCGATGGAATCTCTGACATTGCCACAGGCATTTATTCGATTCTTAAATCGCTCACCGAATCTGTCTGATTTATTGTCACAGCACGTGCATTACACCAGCCACAGCCAACGTATGGGTTAAGTGCCAATGCTCCTCATGCCGTCAACATTGATGCAGTGAGGAGCAAAGTAAATTAATGAGTGACTGGGTAACTGTCTTCCTTACAAAGCGTTGAATAGACAGTGATGCAAAACAAACGTTGCTCTCATTGCCTGTCATCAAAATTGCTAGACTTATAAAATTGCTAGGCGCCTAAAACTGCCAGTCGCATTGTGGCAAGCGCTCAGTAAACCAATCCTTTGCCTTGCCCTGCGCGTCTTTACGCCACGCCATAAACACAGCTTGGGGGTGGGCGCGGCATTTCCACATGACAAGCCACTAAACTTCCCGTCGCCAACGCATCCAAAATCAAGTGTTTTGGAATATAGCCTACGCCGAGTCCCAATTGCTGCGCCTTAATTTTGGTCTGCATATTCGGGACTCGGATCACTTGGCGACTATCAAATAAACCGCTCGAACGCTGCGCTAAGGCCGTCGAACTGTCAGCCACCACAATAGAAGGGAATTGCAGCAATGCCTCTGTCGGAATAGGACCCGCATGCTGCGCCAATGGGTGAGCAGGATTTAAGGCAAACACAAACTCCAACTCACCGATTTCGACCACATGATATTGACCTTTTGGCAGTTCACCCGTTACGCCGATGGCAATATCGGCACGGCCAGAGTAGAGCGCATCCCAGCCGCCACCTAAGGACTCTTCACTGATGTTCACCGTCACTTGCTTACCCAGCTCAGTAAATTCCCCGATCAACTGCAATAGGGGTAAATCCGGCACGACAGTATCGATTGCTAAGGTTAACGAAGACTCCCAGCCGGTCTCGAGTTGACGCACCGCTTCTTCGAGCCTAGACGTTGCCGAAAGGATTTCTCGACCTTGGCGCAGCACAAGTTGACCGACTAAGGTCAGTTCGGCGCGCTGGCCCTTACGTTCAAATAATTTTGTGCCTAAATCGCTTTCCAGTTTCTGCACTGTGTAGGTCAGCGCCGACGGCACTCGGAACAAGGACTCGGCCGCTGCGGAAAAACTGCCTTTTCTATCAATGGCATCGAGTACGATTAATCCATCGAGACTAATAGATGGCAACATAAAAACCTCATATTCAAATTATTTGAAGTCGACATTGAAAATGTTCCGATTTTCTTTGCCAAAGGTCAAGTCTACACTGCTTAGCAATGGAGAGGTTCTGCGGAACTCACTGCCGAAATCGGATGTAGATACTGAGTAAAGTTAAGTTAGAACAGATTTAAAAACTGAGTTAAAACTGATTGAACAACACACTTAAATACTTGTTAAATAATTTGAAATAAGGAATACCCCATGAAAGCACTCATCGCAAAAACACTCAAATCAGCCCCTAGTCTTGCCCCACTGGCACTGCGTATTCCTATCGGGATTATCTTAATCGCCCATGGTTCACAAAAACTGTTTGGCTGGTTCGGTGGGTACGGTTTAGAAGGCACTGGACAATGGATGGCATCCATTGGTCTGACGCCAGGTTACTTAATGGCACTGATGGCAGGTTCAAGTGAATTCTTCGGCGGCCTATTCCTGTTACTCGGCCTGCTGACTCGCCCAACCGCCCTCGTATTGTCATTCACTATGATAATAGCGATTTTCTCAGTACACATAGGCAACGGTCTGTTCCTTGCCAACAACGGTTACGAATTTGGTCTCGCCCTACTAGCAGCCACAGTGTCATTGGCGGTTTCAGGTGCCGGTAAGTTCGCTATCGATAACCTATTCGCTAACCGCATCAAATAAAGGGGAAGCAAGATGATCACATTAAGAAAAGCACAGGACCGCGGTCAAGCAGATTTAGGCTGGCTAAAGAGTCAACATACCTTCTCTTTCTCTAGTTACTATGACCCAGAGCACATGGGGATTTCATCCCTAAGAGTCATCAACGATGACAGAGTAACGCCCGGCGCAGGTTTTGATACCCATGGCCATAAAGACATGGAGATCATCAGTTACGTGATATCTGGCACTATCGCCCATAAAGATAGTTTCGGTAATATCAAAACCTTACCCGCAGGTGAGTTTCAATTGATGTCGGCGGGTAAAGGCATTTACCACAGCGAGTTCAATGCTTCTAATACTGAGCCGCTACACTTTTTACAGATTTGGATCCGCCCAGATACCTTAGGCATCGATGCGGGTTATCAGCAAAAGGCATTCAAGCAGAGCTCACCGCTGACGGCTGTGGTGACACCAAACGGTGAAAATGGCACGCTGAAAGTGCAACAGGATGCGACCCTATATCGTTTAGTATTAAGCGAAGACGAAAAAGTGACGATGGCCAGAACCGCCGAACAAGCGAGTCGTCATCTGTATGTTCAATTGATTGAAGGTACGCTAGATATCAATGGCACAACACTCACGACTGGAGACGGCGCACATCTGACCCAACTTGCGAGTGTCGACTTTACGGCGACAAGCGGCCAAGTCACCGCACTAGTATTCGACTTGTCAGCTAACGCGTAATACGAGCGAATGGCTTAACTGAACCACTCAGTAAAACCACTTAACGATTGAGTAAACGATTAAGCAAGTCATTGAGCAAACGGTTGAGCAAGTGATTACATGCCAGCTTGATAATCACTCACCTAGAAGCACTGCCACAAGTCATCTTTGGCAGTGTTTTTTATTGGCGTTTTGATGGCCATGTTATAAGGCGATGTTATAAAAGCAGTGCTAACGGCCTCGTTGAGCGAACCAGACCAGCACTTTGATAAGCTGAGTTAAAGCGCGAGTGTCATGCTGAAATTGACCAACACTTGGGCTTGGCCCTGTGCTTTATCCGCCGCATTCAAAAAACGCTTATGTTCATTACGGCGAATACTGCGAAATCCTTGTTTTTCAAAAAATGGTCGCGCGAGATAGGATGCTTCAACCGTTAATCGTTTCAGCGCTAAAATTTTAACTTCTTCAAACAACGCAAAATACAAAGAGGTGGCCACCCCAGAACGGGCATATTCGGGATGAACGAACAGACATTCCACTTCGGCAGCGGCTTCAACTTCACTGTCGGCACCTATCTTAAGATTGATAAATCCCACCAGCATGTTATCCGCTTCAGCAACCCAAATCGTGGTGCCCTTTAAGCGTTCGAGCCAATAGTTCTCACTGCGGATCTCACCTTCGATATAAGCCCAAGCAGAGCGCTCGGCAAACGAGTAAAACTCGCCAGAGCCTTGCATTACACTCGCCTCAAAGATCGCCGCCAGCTGCGAGACATCCGATGGCGTAAATAGTCGGATCTTCATTCTCTGCCCTCCATCTTGAATTGTTAATCGCTTAAGATTAACCGTATTCTAATTTAAGTTAAATAGTGCTGATTTAACTTAAATCGTGTCACTCAACGGCGTTAAGCTAATGTTTTACTGTGGAATACCTTACATTACTTTTTGGTTGAACCCCTAGTAAGCTAACGTTAAATATTCTTCTCCATATTCTTCTCCATATAGAAGCCCGGGATCACTTGCCCAAGTTTTTGCTGATAACTGCGCTGTATTTGAATGAATCCCATACGGGTAAATAACCCTTTAGAGAGATAAGAGGCGTCCACACTCAAGCGCGCATAGCCTTGCGCCTTAGCCCACGCTTCTAAAACACGATAGGCACGCTCACCCAATCCCTTAGCTTGATAATCTGGATGGATATATAAGCTGTCTACATAACCTTGGTGCGCAAAATGGGTTTCGACATTGATAAAACCGCAGCAAATTAAAGAAGCTGTCGCTGCATCTTTGACTAATACTACCCACGCCTTCGAGCGGTTTAAGCGCAAATCCCAATGTTTAGCCGATCTTGGCGCCGCAGACCAAGCTGCAAGTTGCGCTTGTGAATAACGAGCATGGGTAATGTTATGCACACAAAGATGAAATAACTCACTCACCTCACGGGCATAACATGGCTGATAAGGCTGGATCTCGAACTGTTCAAACGCCGTCACTTAATTGTTCTCTGTTGAGTAATAACCGCTAGCAATAGTGCTATTTTGCCGCGTTTCGCTTAATCGAGATAGGCTCAAATTTTGCGGTTTTAATGGTTAGAAACAAAAACGGCCTCGATAATATCGAAGCCGTTTGCTTAAAGAGGCGCACAGGTTAGCGCACTCGTTACTGTTACTTCTTATCGATTTGACCGACAAATAACAGCTTATCAAAGGTGCGGTTTAAAGTTTTACTGGTGAATTCGTTCATCCACATTTGTTCAACCACAGCCACTTTATCGCCTTTACTCACTTCAGTTTGAGGACCCGCAGCCCAAAAAGTAGTGTCAGCTTCTTTAATCTGTACGTAGGTGTAACCACCACCGTTCATCGTATCAACAACAGTACCCTCGTGGGTGACACCTTGAGCCCAAGCACTTGATATGCCTAACGCTAAAGTCGCTACTGCCGCTAATTTTACCCATTTTGCCATCATGCCTGCGTTCCTTTTGTTTTGCTAATATGCTGCATTAAAGCATGCTAAAAACAATAAATCGCTAATCTCTATCACGAAATACAACACTTATCGCAAAAGCAGTATTTTTCTTAAAAGAAGGGAACTCATTTCAACAGCGGTTTTAGCATGCCTTCTAAACCATTAAGCTTGATTTCGTACATTAGGGCTAATTGCTCACCGAGTTTGCCCTGGGGGAAACCTTGCTTATGGAACCACACCAAATAGGGCTCGGGTAATTCCAGCAACTTACGTCCAGCGTACTTACCAAAGGGCATTTTTTGATTTACAGCGTCGATGAGTAGTTGCTGATCCATAGATTGTTATCTCGCGCAGTTCGTCCCGATAATCCCAAGGATGCTACAACATAAGCCAATCAATGTCGCCGTTAACTCATACAACACTCCCACATAAGTCATCCAACACTTAAGGTGAGTACCATAAACGCACAAACTACATTCTCAGCTGAATCCTAAGCAACAATTTTTAATAGATTTGGCCCTAAATTAGCGCATGGCGCATATTGAAAACCATATTCACTGCATAAGCGTTCAGACTCACCATAGGCGGTAATGCTGACACAAGTCCCAGAACTTGCGTGTCCATCGACAAAGTCCATCACTCGCTCAAGCATGATCTTCGCCAGCCCATAGGATTGGTATTCGGGCAACACGATAAAATCTTCAATGGCCAAATGCCCAGGCTTATTACCGTAAACACACGCCGTAGCTAACAGATTAGACTTAGCGACTCCCGCGCCAGCATGCTCCATTTCAGCATTGTCACTCAATCGGATAGAGACCCAAAACAGTGCCTGCACATCCGCAAGCTCAACACCGATCGAAGGGCGGCCAGCGGCACTACGCAGATTGAGTAATTCATGGAATAGCGGTGCTGTTTCAACGAGTTCAAACTTAATAGGCATAATAGTTTTGATATCCATTTGGCATCCCTTCTCTCATGGTTGAAATTGCAAGCGATTTAGACGGCAGTCTAAGAGATGATAAAGCCAGCATTTGGCAGTTTGATGACAAGCACCTCACCAAACAAGACCACTTTCGACTGAGAAGTCGATTCTTTACACGGATTCATTAATAACATTTAGCAATATAAAATTAACATTTATACCGATAGAGAAATAAAAAACCAGAATTCACATCCTGTGCATAGCCATCGATTACAACAAACAAGCCTGCAAGTAGATATAAAATAAATAAAACCATTTAAAACCAATAAGATAAAAAATCGTACTGATACATCCCTCCTCACCTGTTGCTCGTCAAATTAACGGCACATGACCAGATGCTGACAAAAAACCATTGCTGACAATTTAATCAAAAACCGTCAAAAATCAGCCAATTGACTGGGATTAACATAAGGTTTACATTCGATTTCGAGCACAAAAACGGTGTGGCTCCCAACTCATCAACTCGCTGCCCAAGGGTCATCAGAAGAATTAAGGAATGCGTCATGATAGTGTTAATCGGCGGAGAAAAAGGCGGCAGCGGTAAAAGTTGTTTAGCCCAAAACATAGCTGTCTTTCTAACCACAGAATGCAATGCCTCAGTCATTATGGTGGACTGCGATCCCCAACGCACCACATCAGATTGGATCCAGGCAAGGAACAATAATCCCAAATTAGCCAGCATTAATTGCGTGCAGCTTTACGGCAAGATCCGTAATGACTTGCTCAGTCTTGAACAACATTATGATGTCGTCATAGTCGACTGTGGTGGTCAAGATAACTTAGCGCTACGTGCAACCATGTCTGTCGCTGCTTACATTTTAATGCCCTTAAGACCTAAGCGTCGCGATTTGAAAACCGTTAGCCACATGGACGATATCGTCGCAACCTGTAAGATGATAAACCCAAAGCTACAGGCTTCATTTGTGATCACCCAATGTCCAAGTTTACCTAATCAAGCTAACCGAATTTTAGAAGCCAAAGAAGTCTGTAAAACCTATGATATCAATGTCCTTGATGCAATAACCTACTGCAGGAATGTGTATGATGACAGCGAAGAGTCGGGGCTGTCAGTGATTGAAATCGACCCTAGCGGAAAGGCCGCCGACGAAATCCGCACTATCGCCTGTGAACTGTTCCAAGTTGATTGCGCCGCCAATTTAGAAGACCGCCTACATCCTGCGATGCTCGCTCAGAGTGCTGGTAAGGGTCAGATGCACAATGGTTTGACAAATAATGGTTTGCTCAATAATGGTTTGCTCCATCAAACTCAACCCACTCACCTTACCACTCAACAAAGGGGGCAAAATGGGACTCAGCGACCTCAAGAAAAACGCTATGCCATCTAGCAGCATACAACAGTCGCTTTCGTTAGATGAATTTATTGAGGCAGCAAACTTATATGCCATGGGACAAAGCCTAAATAAGACAAAAAGCAGTCATTTCGCTTTTGAAGCGGATGCAACAAACGCTAACACCGCTGACTCAAAGGTCGCTAACATAACGACCGATATAGGGCAGAGTCATTCCAATGTGCTGCGCTTACACAAACTGAGCTTAAGGACTGAAGTCTTATCGCCAGCAAAAGTAGAGGCCACAACTCACTATCGCAAGGCAACGTTTTCACTCAGCGAAGCGGCTATTAGCCAGCTCGCCACCTTGTCGGAAGAAAGCACGCTCTCCAAATCGAAACTGCTCCGATTCTTGATTGAACAACATTACGAACTGCCCATTGCCCTGAGGCAATTACGAGAACAACAGATCCAAAACCGTTAACGCTTCGCAATACTCCCACCCTTTTCCGGTAACTCAGCTAAGCTCGGGTTATCGGCTTTTTTACTTAAGAACAAGCACCAAGATAAAAACCACAATAAAATCGCGGCATAAATTCTGATCCCACCTATCCTTAAATGTACAGAATGCTGAATAAATGATATTTATTCAGGGTTAATACGCAACATTAAGGTGTATTTTTTGTTAAAGCCGATCCGACTTATTTGCCTTTGTTTAAGCGCCGCGTTTCTGATGCCCTGCTACGCAGAGTTTTCATTGGCACAAATCCCGCCGCTCACGAACAAAACGCCCATCACCTTAGTCGCAGAAAAGGGATTTTGGACCGACTATTTAACCCAAGAAATGTTGCCTAAATTTACCGAAAAAACTGGCGTCAAAGTGCAAGTGATCAGCACTGAGCTAGACACTATGTTTAACTTACAGACCCAAGATTTACTCCAAGGTTCGGGCAAATACGACTTGCTAACGATGGAAGCTGGCTGGGCAAAAGAATGGGCCGCCAATGGCTACACTGTGCCCTTAGTCGAACTCGCGAAACTGTACGATCCCGATGGTGAAAAGGCCATGGAGAAATACCTAGAACCCTATTACCCATCGCTACTGAATATTTTGTCCTACCATGGTGAAATCCATGCGATTCCCTACAACAACTATGTGATGGGCAATCATTACCGAGCGGATCTCTTCGATAATAAAACCGAAAAAACACGCTTTCAGAGCCAGTTCGGCTACCCACTCGCGCCAGCAAAAACCTTAACCGAGTTACGGGATCAAGCCCAGTTCTTCACTCGTAAAGCGGGCGCTATGTTGGCGGATAAAATGTTGACCCACGACTTTTACGGCCTAGCGCTAATGTCGGGCGATAAGCCACATATTAACGATGAATTTTCCAGCATGATCTGGAGCTTAGGCGGCGCTTGGATGCAGCCAATTTATAACGACCAAAAACAGATCAGTCATTTTGAAGTCCCCAGTATCAACTATGAGGCAATAGAAGCCGCAAAGCTGTACCGCGAATTAATGCCCTATGCCGTACCTGTTAACGAGCAATTTGCCTTCAATGAGGCCGCCAATGCAATCGCTACAGGCCAAGCGGCAATGTGGCCTTTTGCCTACAATAATTTGTGGCACAAATCTTTTAAAGTTGAACAAAATATTCCCGGCGCACGTCTTGCTGTGAGCCAAGTGCCCGGCGGTTATCCCTATAACGGCGCCTATGCTTTTGCCGTGAGCTACGACAGCAAAAATCCCCAAGCGGCCTATTGGCTCATCAAGTACATGGGCACCTATGAGGCGCAACACGCTTATGCTCTCGGCGGCGGTAATCCCTGTCGTATGGATGTCGTGACCGCCCCCGAATTAAAAAGTGAATCGTTAAGGACCATAGCGGGGGCATTCGAAGCAAGCCATATCGCTAATATGTTTTGGTCAACTAAAGTGCTAGAACTTGGGCATTTTACCAGTACCGCCATGGGACAGATTTACCCTGAACTCAGCCATGCTTGTTATCGCGCTAGCCGCAGGCCCGCTGACAGCGAGGATATTTTCATTAAATTAAGTGCAGAGATAAAACACCTCCAAAATACCTATGGAGAGGTACCTGCGATTGACAAGAAAACCAATGACAAGCACTAAACCGCTGAAAAGCCTAAAAAAAAAAATAACCTTAGCCTTCTATATCATAGTGGGCATGGCGCTGTTTAATGGTGTCGTCGCCATACTGCTGTCACAGCAACTGAAATCAGAAATTGAGCAACTGGTGGGCGTCGATGTGGTAAAAGTCACCACTGCGCTGCAACTGGCAAAAAACAGTGAAAAACTCCAAATCATCACAGCGCGTCTTAATCATTATGATAATGAACAGCAAAGACTTCGCCTATTGAGTGAGCTCTCGGCGCAGTGGGAACTATTAATTAATGACTCCCGATTACTGGCCTTAATTGAAACCTCTAGTGTCAGTAAGCAAGAATTGAATCACGCGTTAGATATCCAACTTTACTATTTACAACAGCTGCCATTACTTGCCGAGTTAACCGATTCCGCCCTACAAGCCAATTTACAAGCAACAAATATTCAAGCCAATTTAACCTCAATGGCATCGGGATTTACCGATGAAATGCAGACCCAATTTCACAGCATCAATGCCGATTCAGAGCGTCAGCTTAAGCTGAAAAATTTTGATAAAATTGCGATGAATATCAATACCAACCAGCAATTGTCTCAATTTAGTCATTTGGGAGAACACTTATTTACCCGCCTATCTCAGGTAAAAATTATCGACAATCTGGTTGAGCTTAACCGCACCCAAAGAGAAGCGATGCGGCTGCTGTTAAATATGGAGGCGATTCTCGAGGGCGTTAGCGGAGATACCAGTTTATATTTTAATTTGTTATCGCAAATAAAACAGACCATGGTCGGTGAAGATAACCTGTTTGAACTTTCACGCAAGGCCATTAAAAGCACGCATATCGCCAATGCGCATTTAGAGTACCAAGCCGATGCCGCGCAAATCGTAGCGACCTATACCCAAAATCTGGTCAACCAAGTCGAGAATGAAATCCAACAAACGGGCGGCGAACTTAAAAGCGACAGCACCGCATTTATCATATTGATTTTCTGCAGTGGTATTCTGTATTGCTTCTTCATCTGGCTCACCAGCTGGCACTTTATCACTAAGGGCATTATCAAACCTGTGATGGCGACGCGAGATGCCATGAACGCTATCGCCAATGAAAAGCTCGACACCCACATGCCGGTCACTGACAACCTAGAACTGCAGCAAATGGTGAACTCTTTAGAAACCCTAAAAAGCTATGCGGCCCAGGTTAAAGGAATGGCGGAAACCGACGGACTAACAGGCTGCTACAACCGCCGTTATTTAGACATACAACTCCAAAAAGAACTCGAGTATGCAAGGGATCACAATATGCCCCTTGGCATCATTCTGTTTGATATTGATAACTTTAAACAATTTAACGACAGATACGGCCATGTCACCGGCGATCAATGCCTGAAGAACATTGTTAACGCCGCTAAATCCATCTTAAAACGCCCAACTGACATGCTTGCCCGCTATGGCGGTGAGGAATTTATGATAGTGCTGCCATCGAGTCATCTCGAAGAGGTCTATCAATTTGCCGAACTATTGCGGGAGAAAATCATCAGCCTAGAAATTCCCCATGAAGACTCTCCCCATGCGGGCATACTTACCATCAGCGCCGGGATTACTTGCTGGCAACTACCGCAACAGCTGGATGCCAATAGTTTAATTAATCGCGCCGATGAAGCCCTCTATCATGCCAAACTGACGGGACGTAACCGCACCGAAGCCCTCCTCGGCCAACCCATTCGCTATTCCTAAGGCGCCAATCGCGGCGGCAGAAACGTTTCTTTTTTCAGCAAAGGATTGAGTTAAGTCCTCTTCACCCCCATTAGCTAATACTAAGTTAATCAGGATCAGGTCAGGGAAAGTATGCTCGCTATTGTTATCACGCTTATCCTCGGAGTCGGGGCAATTGCTTGGCTACTTTCAAGTCGTTGGCGCAAAACCTTGCACCGCCGCCGAGTCACGGCCAAACCCTTTCCAAAAGAATGGCGCAGCATTCTCAAAAAAAGACTGCCTTACTTCCATGCGTTACCGACAGATTTACAGCTACAGCTCAAACGGCTTATCCAAATCTTCATCGATGAAAAGGAGTTTGTTGGCTGCGATGATTTCGAGATCACCGATGAAGTCAGAGTCACTATCGCAGCACAGGCGTGCCTCCTGCTGCTCAATCGAAAAACAGACTTTTACCCCAAACTGAAACAAATTTTGGTCTATCCCGATGCCTTTATCGTTAATAATCAACATAGAGACACGAGCGGTATTGTGTGGGAACAACGCAATGTGCTGGCGGGCGAATCTTGGGAATACGGCAAAGTGGTGCTCTCGTGGAAAAATACCTTAGACGGCGCCGCCGATCCCCACGATGGCAATAATGTCGTGATCCACGAGTTTGCCCATCAGCTCGATCAAGAAGACGGCCAAGCCAATGGCGCGCCGATACTGCAGCATTTTGCCGATTACAGCACTTGGTCAGAAGTACTAAGCAAGGCTTTCACCCAATTACAGCACAGCGCAAACTTTGGCATACCCTCAATATTTAATTACTATGGTGCGACGAATCCCGCTGAATTTTTTGCCGTTATTACTGAAGTCTTTTTTGAAAAGCCAGAGGATTTCTACCAACAACACCCAGACTTGTATCGGGAACTGAGCCGCTTTTATCAACTCGATCCGATAAACTGGCATTAACCACTCAAACTAGAGACACGCAAAATGCTCAAGGACACTCATGCATTCGCAGTTAAAGGCACCACTGTTAATCGCGCCGCTAATATGAGTCGCGCGACTAATGCCAGTCGTGCCACTAATATTATTCGCATTAGCTTGGGGTTACTGCTCAGCGTATTAATGCTCGTCGGCCTTAATGTAAGCGCACAGGCACAGGACTCGCCAACACAAAGCGCTCAAACACAAGACACTCAAGTCCAAGGCGCTCAAACAACATCGAGTTCAGACCAACAAGCGGCAGCTCAGGTGTTGGATTTACTCAACCAATATTCAAGCGATGCCGATTGGGATAAGTATTTTGCCCTGTACCGAAAAGACGGCATTTTTATTGGTACGGATGCGAGTGAACGTTGGGGAATGGCGGAATTTGAACATTACTCCCGCCCTACAAAAGGTTGGCGCTATGATTTAAAGGAGCGGCATTTAATCCAATATGGCGACGTCATATTGTTCGACGAGTTATTAAATAGCCCCGCCTATGGTGTCAGTCGAGGAACCGGTACTTTGATCAAAACCGATGGCTACTGGAAAATTGCGCAATACCACTTAAGTTTCCCAATCCCCAATGAGATCGCGAAACAGATCACCACCGAGATCAAAGCCGCAAAAAAACAATAATGCCGTACTCCGCCGAATAGGGTTTCGAAAGCGTACAATTTATAAAAGTTAGATTTCGATAGCATCGCTGTTTCAAATTGTACGGTTTCAAAAAACCAGCGTTAAGATAAAAAAGTTAACAGCGAACGCTATCTCAAGGACACCGTAAAACACACATTCGCCAATTGGGAGAAGTGGATAAAACTTTGAAAATCCACTTCTTCAAATGCCCTTTCCGAAGGGCCCCTATCAGCATAATAAAACCCGATCACTTTGCTATCAACCAACAAAGGCGCCAGTAAAAAGCCCTTCCTTGACACGTGCCGTGCCTGTAATTCTTTGCACTGCTCCTGCCATTTTTTAGAACTGGGATCGTCCACCCAAAGTGGTGCCTTATGCTCCATCGCTTGATGAAATAGCCCACGTTTGTCACTCAAATCGATAATAAACTCTTGTTTTATCGCATCGGCATCACGGCCCAATATCACCCTAGGCTGGAGCTGTTTACGGCTTGGCGATAACAACAAAACACCGCAGCGGTCAACACCCACGCCCTCAAGAACACCTTCAAGAACCGTCTGCATTATCTGATTGAAATCTGCTTTATTAATGGCAAAACCTGTCAATTCACGCAACTTAGCTAACTGAATATTCAAGTTAACTTGATAGACTGGCATATCTAACGGAATGGGAGGTAGATCGGGTTCAGCGGCGACAATACGTTTAGGATCGGGCAAGTAATCGAGTAACACTTTAGCACCGTACACTTCTGCCAACTTATGGGTCGCATTCGCGCAGCGCTGCATTCGTACCAAAAACTCTTTCTCTTCTAGCCCAGTAAAACTCGCCGCTTGAGTCATACGTTTCGCTAACTCGAGCTTATCGAGAACGGGTTGCGATAAAATGTCGCAGAGCTTATCGGCAAGAAAAATAGCCCGAATATCTGGCCGCTGATCCTCTGGATAATTCAACGCTTGGATCAGCAACTCACCCAATCCCCAATTGCGGGCAATACTCTGGGTGAGCTGCAAAAAAGAAGCACCAAGGGCTTCGCGGGTAGCACTTCTCTCTTCGGCGGGCGTTTCACATTGGCAAAGAGTTAAATCTAACTCCTCAGTAAATTCTCCCCCAATACTCCAAAAAGCGCTCTCGCCTATGTGATATAACAAAGAGGCAATAAAGGCTTCCTCCTGCATCTCCTCGTCATGATGACTCAACATCATCCGCGCAATCATGGCCGCTTGAAATGCTTTGGCCATCAACTTAATTAACCTTTGATAGACATTGGGCGCGAGATTTTTACTCTCCAACAAGCTTGAGAGTAACTTAGCTGTAATACAGATATTTCGCACCGCATCGAAACCAAGCACTATGGCGGCGCGGCTAACGGTGGAGATTTGGCTACTCCCCTTATGATAAATAGCACTATTGGCGACTCGAAGAATACGAGAGGTTAAGGCGTTATCGTGCATCACGCTACGCCCAAGTAATGCGAGAGAGGAAACGTCATCCTTGGCGAGCTTTTCTAGCGATTTAACAGTCGAACACAGTGCGGGCATTTCTAATTCACTGATCCGATTTGTCCAATAATCGACCCCTTTATTAGTATTATTAGGCTTCAACCCAAATTTACCTTAGCAATAAAACCTTATTGTTTTGAGTATAGATAAGCACAAATATTTCGCCCGTGGTCTAAGGCTTGTTTTCACCAATCAACAGTTAATTGCTCAATAATTCAACATCAAGTTATACCCGCAAATAAAAATGCCCGAGACAAAGCCCGGGCATTTAGAGGTTTTAAAACAAGCAGCGCTTAGGCGGTGAAGTGCTGCTTCATAACCCGCAACACTTTATCTATGTCCTGACGGCTCACATCGTTGTGAGTCACAAGCCGAATCGTGCGCCCAGGGCTTATTAGAATGCCTTCAGCTCGACAGTGTTTCGCCAATAAAACCGCATCAACTTTAGGCGCTAATTTGGCAAATAACATATTGGTTTGTACTGCGGCTAAATCGACGTCGAACTCACTCAACTCTGCCAACTGGCGAGCCAAATACGCCGCGTTGTCATGATCTTCACTCAGTCGTTGCACTTGCTCAGTTAAGGCGAGCTTACCTGCCGCAGCAAGTATCCCAGCTTGACGCATGCCGCCACCTAGCATTTTACGCCAGCGTATCGCCTTCTTAATCAAACGCTCGTCACCTAAGAGTAATGAGCCAACTGGCGCGCATAACCCTTTGGACAGACAAATCGACACAGAATCAAAATGCGCCGTAATCTTACTTATCGCGATATTCTGCGCCACAGCCGCATTAGCAACTCGTGCGCCGTCGAGATGGATTTTTAACCCGCGATTAAAGGCCAGAGCCTGCGCGTCCGCTAAATAGCTTTGCGGGATCACTTTACCGCCAATCGTATTCTCTAAACTGAGCAAACGCGTGCGGGCAAAGTGGATATCGTCAGGCTTAATGGCGGCTTCAATATCGGCCAAGGCAATGGTGCCATCGACTTGATTCAACAAAGGTTGAGGTTGAATGCTGCCTAAGACAGCGGCACCGCCACCCTCAAATTTATAGTTATGGGCCTGCTGGCCGCACAGATACTCATCACCACGCTCACAGTGGGCCATCAAAGCCAATAAATTCGCCTGCGTACCCGAACAGGTAAATAATGCGCTTTCAAAGCCAAACATCTCTGCAGCCATATCCTGCAGACTATTTACCGTGGGATCATCACCGTAAACATCGTCACCTACTTCGGCTCTGGACATGGCTAATCGCATCGCTGCTGTTGGCTGGGTAACAGTATCACTGCGTAAATCTATCATCTCGTCCTCAACTTAAGGTTTGGTTGGCGCTTAATGGGCTCAAGACTCTAGCGCCAAAGGCTTATTTTGTATAGTTTATCATCATGCTTATTCATCATTTTACTGACTCCAAACGTGAATACATGGGCGAAGTGATGATCTGAATATTGGCTTCAACTAATAAAAACATAAATATACTCAAGATATTGCCGATATATGCCTGTCGATGAGTTGACGCGTGAACGCGTTTCACTTGGCGAAATGCGCCTAAGTCGATAGAATGCCGCACTAAGATGGTCATGCTACAACCATGCGATCACTTTAGTAATTTTGACTAGTACTTATCGTTCAATAGGTGATTTGTAGTGAAAAACTCCCAATCTCGATGGATCCAGCTGGTACTTTTACTATTAAGTTTAAGCCTGACATCGCAGGTATTCGCTTGGTCTGATACAGACCAAGATGGCGTGCCTGACATCAAAGATGCCTGCCCTAACACAGCGCCAGACACGCAAGTAATGGCCAATGGCTGTGTTGAAGAGGTAGAGGTGGAAGCGACTGCATCAGCAGATTGTAGTACGAGTAATCCCAATGCTGAGTTCAGCGCAGATTGTCATAATATTTCTACCGCTGTGGTGTATTTTGAATTTGCCATTGCCGAAGTTGACTTTTCGCAATGGAAAACTTTAGCCTTAGTGAAAGCATATTTAGCAGCGAATGATGTCGCATTAACCTTAGTGGGCCACACGGATATCGTTGGCACGCCTGAGTTTAATTATCAGCTGTCACTTCAGCGCGCTCAAAATGTGAAACGTATTTTGGTTGAAGATTATGGCTTTAATCCAAATCGCTTTACCGTAATGGGTAAAGGTATATCTGAACCTGTAGCGGACAACCGTTCTAGCGAAGGGCGCAGTTTAAATCGACGAGTACAATTTATCGTCAATAATAAATAGTTTTAGTTAGCGTATATTTAGGGAGTTATTCAATGGAAAACCTTGAAGGTTTATTAAAGCAAGCACCGGATCTGATTGTGACTTATGGCTTAAAAGTTTTATTTGCCATTATCATTTTCTTTGTTGGTAAATACTTTGCCGGCGTAGCGCAAAAGCTGGTTCGTAAATTACTGAACAGCCGTAAAGTTGATCCGACCGTTGTTTCATTTGTCGCAAACCTCGCTTGGGCAATTGTGTTTGTTTTCGCAGTGATTGCCACCTTAGGCCAAATTGGCGTACAAACCGCATCATTGGTCGCCGTTATCGGTGCCGCTGGTTTAGCGGTGGGTTTAGCGCTACAGGGTTCTCTGTCTAACTTCGCATCGGGCGTGTTAATGGTGTTATTCCGCCCTTGCCGCGTTGGTGACTATATTGAAGCCGCTGGCATTGCCGGTACTGTTGATGAAATTACTATATTCTCAACCAAACTTCGCACACCAGACAACAAGGTTATTGTGGCGCCTAATTCATCCATCATGAATGGCACTATCACTAACTATTCGGCAATGGATACTCGCCGTATCGATTTAGTGATTGGCGTATCTTATTCTGCCGATATCGCACTCACGAAGAAAATCTTAACTGAGATTTTAGATAACAACCAATATGTGTTAAAAGATCCATCATATACAGTTGGACTGGCTGAATTAGCGAACTCTTCAATTAATTTCGTGGTTCGCCCTTGGGTAAAAACGGCTGATTATTGGACGGCTCGTTTCCAACTGCTTGAGCAAATCAAAAATGCATTAGATGCAGCCGATATCGGTATTCCATTCCCACAAATGGATATTCATGTCAAAGAATTGCCACTCAGCAAATAACCCTAAATGAATAACAAAGGTCGGCAATTGCCGGCCTTTTTTTATGGTTCTGCATAGCATTTTAGCGTACCTTAAAGGACAGATATTAGCGAAGGCACAGATATTCATGTGCGAGGAAATCCAATGCAAAAATACGTTTCATTTTTAGCCGCCAGCTGCATTTATGGCTTAGTGCTGATAAGCCCCAATGTGCTTGCCAGTGAGAAAACCCAGGTTCTTATGGGTGAAAAAACCGTCACCTTAGAAGGAAAATTACCTAAGCTGTCGCAAATGGCGCCAGGATTCAAAGTGGTTGATGATCATTTTGCGCCAGTTATGCTAAGCGACTTTAAGGGGAAAACCGTGCTGATAAGTGCCGTACCAAGCTTAGATACGGGCGTGTGTGCACTACAAACTAAACGTTTCAACAGCGAAGTAGGCCATTTTTCCGATGACGTGGTCATGCTAACCATCAGTGCCGATTTACCCTTCGCACAGAAACGTTTCTGCAAAGTAGAAAACGTAGATAAAATCAAAGTACTATCCGATTCCGTCTGGCGTGATTTTGGTGAAAAATATGGCTTGTTGATTCAAGATTACGGCTTGCTCGCGAGAGCTATTTTCATCATAGATGCCGAAGGTAAACTCCAATACCAAGAGTTAGTTCCGAATATCACCGAGCATCCTAACTATGATGCCGCACTTGAAGCGCTGAAAACCATTCAAGCACAGCAGTAATTTACCGCTAAAAAAACAGGGCAGCCTTAGCTGCCCTTTTGTTATACGATTGTATATCTACGATTTGGTTTTACGATCTAATGTGTGTGCTGATCGCCATTGGCCTGATAATCAAAGGTCGGCATAGACCAATGATAGCGCAGCGCTAACATCCGCAGGCTAAAACCAACGCTCAGACAAATAACCAGATTAATCCACTCGGTTAATTGATAGGCTTTTAAGACTATATACAAACCAGCCGTCAGTAGTGAAATCACCGCGTAGAGTTCTTTCTTAAAAATCAAAGGCACTTGATTACACAGGATATCGCGGATAACGCCACCAAAAACACCCGTCACCAATCCCATCACCACAGCAATCGTTGGGCTAAATCCCAGCATTAAGGTCTTCTGCGCGCCCACGATAGAGAACACAGCTAAGCCTAAGGCATCGATAGCCAAAAATAACTTAGACAGATAACGCATCACAGGGGCGATAGCGACTGTGAGTAAAGAAGCGAATGCAATCGCAATAAGGTAATTCACGTGCTCAACCCAAATTAAGGGGTAATTGCCGAGCATCATGTCCCTTAGTGTGCCGCCACCAATCGCCGTTGCGCAGCCAATGATCACTACACCAAACAAATCCATCTGCTTGCGACCCGCCGCCAGAGCGCCCGTCATAGCCTCGGCAATAATACCAATCAGCCAAAGTAATCCAATAATCTGCGTCTCATGCATCTCTGCTACTACCAACAAGGTAAAGAAACAGATTCTGCCTGATAAACCCTCAGTTCTATAATGATTTTATTTTGAATAGATCATTAGAAAAATTAATTCATCATTTCATCAATAATGAATTGCCAATACCTACAACCACAAAATAGCACTGTATAAATTGCAAATAAAATAGCCAGTTATGCGCAAAACTACTTCTCACGTCTATTTAGATAACTAAAGTTTTTAATAAGTATTAATAACGTAAATTCAATTAGATGATAAATAACTGCAGATCATCTAATCGAATGGGCAAAACGCATAAAAATCAGCCACAAAAAAGCGGCCCTCAGGCCGCTTAATTTTCATTCAAACTGAGTCAGAACTACTTAGTGTCAGACTTAGGGGGATAATTTGCCATCACACTGCCCACCGCTTGATTGATGATCTGTACTCTTTCTTCTGGGGTATTTTTGTCGCGAATGGTATCGGCAACAGAACCACGCCAGATAAGCTTAGTAGTTTTATTATCAACTAAATCAATAATCAGAGTACCAACTTCATATTCTCTCACTGTAGTTTGGGTCTGCATATTGCCGCCCCAACCCCATCCTGGACCATAGTATGGGTTATAGCCAAAATTACTATTGAAGGTATCAACATTGATTTTCTTATCGACTTTGGTCAGGTAGTTCACCAGTACATCAGCGTCTTTCGCATCGACTAATGTCATACCTTTACTCGCTAACTGGCTATTAACCGCTTCTCTTACTCTTTGATCCATCAAGCCATCAAGATGATATCCGGCAGAATCGGCTTTCTGAGCAACCCAAGCATAGGTTTTATATTGGGTAAAATTGGCGCTAGGATCATAGTCCCAACCAGACTTCATCGAGCTACAGGCACTTAATGCCAGCACGGCTAAAGCTACAAAAATATTTTTCATCTTAATTTCCTCAGATGTTCGAACCGAACAAAGACAAGTATCAGAGATATGAATTTAGCTTACAGAGCAATCATCTGATCTACAACTCAATTGATTAAAAAGCAGCATCTCATTCAGCTTGACTTCAGCAAAACCGAAGATGATAATGATTATCAATTGAGATTAAAGGAGTAATGAAATGTACTGGTTTATTAGCGCGTTTTTGGTTGCATCAGCCATTTTTTTCCTTGCGCCAGAAAAAATCTCACTCGAGGCCAATAACGCTAAGATAAAGCGTCATTTACCCGTCAGCTTACTGATTTTACCTCTCATTGTACTTGACTGGCTGGTCATCGATGCCGTCGCGAATGGCACTAATTATGCGACAGTCGCCGCATTCGGCTTTGTAACCACCGCCTGCTTAATTGCGCTACCTAAGCTGCATAAATTTATTATGCCCAGCGCCTTACTGACAGCAGTAGCGCTGATCGTCATGGTCTTTATGCGCATGAATTAAAACGGCGGATAACGCTCCCTTTTTCAAAATATGCTTACTTCCCTGCAAAGAGTTAGCATTTTGTTCAGACCACTTAAGGATAATCCTCAAGTGGTCTTTTTTTACCTCCCAGAACCCCTGCAAATTTGATAAACTCAACGGGTATAAGTCATCTTTTAACACCAATGAATGAAATCTATGAAAGCAGATCCTAATGTATCCTTAGTGTACAGCACCGACAAAGGCCGTATTAATGCAGAGCCCGTCACTAAAGTGATTCCTGAATCCGACGGTATAGTCAGGATCCATAGAGACAGTAAGGGCCGCAAAGGCAAAGGCGTTTCGATAATCTCAGGCCTAGGTCTCGATGAAACCGCGTTAAAAGCAATGGCTCAGACCCTTAAAAAACAATGTGGTTGTGGTGGCACGGTTAAAGATTTCACTATTGAGGTCCAAACCGATAACCGCGAGCAATTAAAGCTATTGCTTGAGAAGCAGAACTACAAAGTTAAATTAGCTGGCGGTTAATCTCGCCCGACTTAGCAATATAGCAGCATGCTAGATCAACTTAGCCACATCGAACGGAGTAGTTTAATGGAGAGTCTGCAGAACCATTTCTTAATTGCCATGCCTTCACTGCACGATACGTTTTTTGAACGCTCAGTCATCTATATCTGTGAACATGATGCCAAAGGCGCCATGGGACTGGTGATCAATAAACCGCTCGGTATCGAAGTTAATTCGCTATTAGAACAAATGGATTTACCAGCTGAACAAGTCTCCACCGATTTAGCGTTCAATGCCAACGTCATGATGGGCGGACCCGTTTCCCAAGATCGTGGCTTCGTACTGCATACCTCTCAGCCCTATTGGGCCAACAGCACAGATCTGGGTTGTGGTTTAATGCTAACCACCTCACGCGATGTGTTAACCGCGATAGGAAGCAACAGATCGCCAGAGAAATTCCTCGTCGCCTTAGGATATGCTGGATGGAGCAAAGATCAGCTCGAACAAGAGCTTGCCGATAATTCTTGGCTAACGATTCCAGCAACCAATGCACTCTTGTTTGACATTAAACACGAAGACCGTTGGCCACAGGCCAGCCGAGCTCTTGGATTTGATGCTTGGCAGGTTTCAGCTCAAGCGGGTCACGCTTAAGCCTATTTCTTAATATAAGTCAGCACACTATGAATTCGAAAACCGTATTAGGCTTTGATTTTGGCACTAAAAGTATTGGTGTGGCTATAGGCCAAGAAATCACCGCTAGCGCCACGCCATTATTGTCAATCAAAGCCGTCGATGGGATCCCCAACTGGGATCAGATAGGCGATTTAATCAAAGAGTGGCAACCCGACCTAGTGGTTGTTGGTCTGCCCTTAAACATGGATGGCACTGAGCAAGATATGACCCACAGGGCGCGTAAATTTGCGAACCGTATCAATGCTAAGTTCAAAGTCAAAATAGCCACTCAAGATGAACGATTAACCACTACCGATGCTAAGGCGAGATTATTCGAGTTAGGCGGATTCAAGGCGCTCACCAAAGGCCAAGTCGATGCCGTGTCTGCCGTACTGATTATTGAAAGCTACTTCGAAAATAACTTCAGCAAGTAATGCCACAATAAATAAAACCACAGAAAAAAGAAAAGGATAAGTTGCCTTATCCTTTTCAGTTTGATGTTTAACCCGATAAATTACCGGATCAAAAATGTGGCTTCACTAAGTTAGCCATCATAGTAATGTGTGCATCATCATCGTTTAGTGCAGCAATGTAGCGGAACTTCTCACCACCCGCCTCGGCAAAGAGATGACCATTCTCACCAACAATTTCTTCCAGCGTTTCTAAACAATCGGCGCTAAAAGCCGGGCAAACGATAGCAATATCTCGCACGCCTTGTTGCGGCAACGCTTTCAAAGTCGCATCAGTATAAGGTTGTAGCCATTTAGCTTTACCAAAACGCGATTGGAAAGTCATCACAAACTCATCTTTAGCTAACCCAAGCTTTTCGGTAACCAGTCGAGTCGTTTTCATGCAGAAGCAGTAATACGGATCGCCTAAATGCAAATTACGCTCAGGCATACCATGGTAAGACAACACCAATTTTTGCGGTTTACCATTTGCTTTAAAATCAGCCGAGATCGAATTGGCTAACGCATTAATAAAATCGGCATTATCATGATAAGTATTAATAAAATGCAATGATGGAATATAGCGCCATTTAGACAACTCAGCCGCAATCGCATCAAAAGCAGAACCCGTAGTTGGCGCCGCATATTGAGGATACAGGGGTAACACCACGATTTTATCAATGCCATTTTGATGCATAGTTTGCAATGTACTGGCGACCGATGGACTGCCATAACGCATTGCTAAATGGACAGAAACATCATGGTTATCAGCGTTAAGTTTATCCGCTAACTTCGCCGTTTGACGCAAACTAATGTCCATTAACGGTGAACCAGCCGCCGTCCATACCTTCTGGTATAACGCCGCCGATTTTGCTGGGCGTACCCGCAAAATGATCCCGTGTAAAATCATCATCCACACTAATTTAGGGATTTCGACTACGCGGGGATCTGCTAAGAACTCAGCTAGATAACGCCTAACAGCCGATGCTGTGGGTGCATCTGGCGTGCCTAAATTTAATAACAGCACGCCCACTTTGCCGCGCTGTCCGTGTCCAACTTCTTTGGATAAGCCTGAAAATTTAGCCAAAACAGCCTCTTAATTAATAAATACTTATAAAATTAAAGTACAGATTCTATTGCTTGCTTAAGCTCTTCGCTATCTGGCTTCACTTTAGAATTGAACTGTTGCACAACCGCGCCATCGCCGCTAACGACATACTTGTAGAAATTCCACTTAGGCGCACCGGTTTTCTCGGCTAAGTATTTAAATACGCTATTGGCGTCACTGCCACGCACAGCCGAAGTCGACAACATAGTGAAAGTGACACCGTAATTGATGTAACACACCTTAGCCGTGTCTTTCTCATCATTTTCTTCTTGGAAAAAATCATCTGATGGGAAACCAATAACCACTAAGCCTTTGTCTTTATAGTTTTCATGCAATGCTTCGAGCGCTTTAAACTGCGGGGTGTAACCACAGTTACTTGCAGTGTTAACAATCAACACTGGCTTTCCCTGAGTCAATTCACACAGATTAACTGTCTCTTCAGAATGTAATTTTCGTACTTCAAGGTTCAAATACTCGGGACAAGTGGCCGCCATAGCGCCAACACTCATCAAGCTCGCTGTCATAGCGAATATCATAGGTAATTTTTTCATTGCTTTCTCCTTTACCGGTACATTACGTAAACGTACTAGGTAAAGATCATATTGAATTAAAAAATAAAAGCTATGGTTAACGACCGCATAGCGATGAAGTAAAACCGATTGAGCTGAACGAAAATCTAACGACACTAACAAAAAGCAGCCCATAAAGAGCTGCTTAACCTAGAACCTGGCTCTCGCGTTAGTCCATGTCTAAGGTGACACCTTCCATAAAGCCTGAGCCCGTGGATTCTTTATTCTGTAATTTAATCATCAAACGTAAATCGTTCGGTGAATCAGCATGGTGCAGCGCATCAGCGTAACTAATCTCGCCATCGACATAAAGTTTGAGCAAGGCCTGATCGAACGTCTGCATGCCCTGCTCGTTGGATTTAGCCATGGTTTCTTTGAGCAAATGCAGCTCGTTCTTCGCAATTAAACTCGCCACCCTTGGGGTGTTGATCAATACTTCAATCGCGGCGCGGCGCCCAGTGCCATCGACTTTTGGGATTAATTGCTGCGCCACAATACCGCGCAAATTCAATGACAAATCGAACAATAACTGCTGATGTTTACTCTCAGGCACGAGGTGCATAATGCGGTCTAATGCTTGGTTGGCGTTGTTGGCATGCAAGGTTGCCATGCAGAGATGGCCCGTTTCCGCAAACGACAGGGCGAACTCCATCGTCTCTTGGGTACGAATTTCACCAATCAAGATCACATCGGGTGCTTGGCGAAGGGAGCTTTTTAGCGCCGCATCGAAAGACTCAGTATCTATGCCCACTTCACGCTGAGTGATAATGCTTTTTCTGTGGTCGTGAACAAATTCGACTGGATCTTCAATCGTGAGAATATGACCACGAGCATGACCATTACGATATCCCACCAAGGCCGCCAGAGATGTTGACTTACCCGTACCCGTTCCGCCCACCATAATGATGAGACCACGTTTACTCATCACCAGATCTTTCAGAATGGGTGGCAGTTTTAAATCATCGACGTCAGGGATTTTAGTTTCGATACGGCGCATCACGCAGCCTGACGATTCACGCTGCCAAAAGGCGCTCACCCGAAAACGACCTAAATCCTTTGCCGCAAAAGCAAAGTTACACTCACGACTCGAATGAAACTCTTGTTTCTGCGCTTCGGTCATTAAGGATTCAACAAAATCCAGTGATTGTGCCGGAGTAAAGGCACTTTCGGCCAAGGGACGCAATTCACCGTCAATCTTGGCACTTGGCGGAAAGCCAGCTGTGATGAACAAGTCGGAGGCTTTGCGCTCAACGATCACTTTTAAAAACGGAAGAACATCCATCATAAATCCTTAAAATGTCGCTTGTTTATTCGAACTCTTCGCCATTGCATCTTCACGGGTGATAAGACCGCGATTGACTAAGTTCTGTAAACATTGCTCTAAGGTCTGCATTCCGTGGGCCATACCGGTTTGAATCGCCGAATACATCTGCGCCACTTTGTCTTCACGAATAAGGTTACGAATAGCGGGAGTGCCCATCATGATTTCATGGGCGGCGACACGGCCTCCGCCTACCTTTTTAATCAGGGTTTGCGAAATAACCGCTTGCAGCGATTCCGACAACATAGTGCGCACCATGTCTTTTTCACCGGCGGGGAATACGTCGACCACACGGTCAATGGTTTTCGCGGCAGAGGTGGTATGCAAGGTACCAAACACTAAGTGGCCTGTTTCTGCAGCGGTCATCGCCAAACGAATGGTTTCAAGGTCACGCATCTCACCGACTAAAATCACGTCCGGATCTTCACGCAGTGCGCTTCTAAGCGCCGCATTAAAGCTGTGGGTATGGCGGTGAACTTCACGCTGGTTAATCAAACATTGCTTATTTTGGTGTACGAATTCGATAGGATCTTCAATGGTTAAGATGTGATCGTGTCGATTTTCGTTAACGTAATCCACCATAGCGGCAAGTGTGGTACTCTTACCCGAACCCGTTGGCCCAGTCACTAGGACTAATCCCCGAGGGAAACTGGCGATTTTTTTAAAAATCTCCGGCGCACCCAATTGCTCAAGTGACAAGATGTGGCTAGGAATGGTACGAAATACGGCCGCGGCACCACGGGATTGATTGAATGCGTTAACACGAAAGCGTGCAAGATTAGGGACTTCGAACGAGAAATCGATTTCTAAATGTTCTTCGTAGTCCTTGCGCTGCTTATCATTCATTATGTCGTACACTAGGCTGTGTACGCCTTGGTGATCGAGCGCGGGCAGGTTAATTTTTCTCACTTCACCGTCGACACGGATCATGGGAGATATCCCTGCAGAAAGGTGTAGATCCGAGGCTTTGTGTTTTACACTAAATGCCAATAACTCAGTGATTTCCATCGTTTGGGATATCCTTGCAACTAGATAATTACATCATGACAACAATAGCAGACAGACTCGCAATCGCCCAGCGCAGGATCGCACAAGCGGCGCAAAAATGTGCACGCCAACCTAGCAGTATTCGCTTACTTGCCGTCAGCAAGACCAAACCTATTGAAGACATTATAGCAGCCTATCAAGCGGGTCAGCGTTGCTTCGGCGAAAACTATGTCCAAGAAGGCGCGGAGAAAATTACCGTACTCAAGGGGGATTTTCCGGACATTGAATGGCACTTTATCGGGCCACTCCAATCCAACAAAACCAACATAGTCGCCCAGCATTTCGATTGGATGCACACTGTCTCGCGCGACAAAATTGCCCAACGTCTCAATGACCAACGTCCAGCTGAATTAGCGCCATTAAACGTCTGTATTCAAATTAATATAAGTGCTGAAGACACAAAATCTGGCATAGATGCGGCGCAAATGCTGCCACTAGCCGAGCTAATCGCTCAGCTACCTAATCTCGCACTGAGAGGCCTAATGGCAATCCCAACGGCTACTGCAGATACTGAGTTACAGCTTAAAGAGTTTTCGATGTTAAACAATCTATTTCAAGAACTTAAATCACATTACCCCAGTGTAGACACGCTTTCCATGGGGATGAGTAATGACCTAGATGCAGCGATTAGCTGTGGTTCAACTATGGTGCGTATTGGCAGTGCCATTTTTGGTGAGCGCAATTACGCTGCGTAAACTCACTCGAGGCATGAAGTTCGAGGTCAGTGTACGAGCTTGACCTTGTTTTTAGCGCTTTATGCCCAAATACTGTATTAAAGATCACGACATTTAAGTTCAATTAGCGAGAGTCGACTAATCTGGCTCTGACATTCAAATGACTAACCGTTTTATCATCTTGATTTAAGGTGAGTCTGTTACAAATTAACGGTTAACACACTGAAGAGAATCAAATGGATCAACAGAAAATCTGCTTTATCGGTGCCGGCAACATGACGCGCAGCATCATCAGTGGCCTAGTTCATAGCGGCTATCCTGCTCAACTCATCCAAGCGACCAATCCTAGCCAAGGTAAACTCGACGCACTAAAAGCCGATTTAGGGATTTTGGTTTCTCAAGATAATTTAGCCGCAGCACAAGCTGCCGATGTCATAGTGCTGTCGGTAAAACCGCAATTGATGCAGCAAGTGTGTGAAGCATTACAAACTGTCGATATGTCGCAAAAGTTAGTCATCACTATTGCTGCAGGCATTAAAGCAAAGCGTTATACCGATTATCTGGCGCAGGATATTAAACTTATTCGCGCTATGCCCAATACACCGATGCAGATTAGTGTGGGCATGACAGGCCTCTATGCGCCTCAGGCTATTTCTACCGAGCAAAAAGCCATTTGCGATCGTTTGATGTCCAGCGGCGGCGAAATTGTGTGGGTTAATGAAGAGTCAGAATTAGATCAAGTGATTGCACTATCGGGCAGTTCACCGGCTTATTTCTTTTTGCTGATGGAGTCTATGATAGATGCTGGCAAAGAAATGGGAATGGATGAAGACAAAGCCAGAACTTTAGTGCAGCAAGCCGCGCTCGGCGCTGCTATGATGGCAAAGCAAAATCCACAACTGACCTTAGGTAATCTAAGGGAGAATGTCACCTCAAAGGGCGGTACCACCGCACAGGCACTGGCGACATTTGAAGCTGCGGATATGCGTGGTTTAGTAAAAAAAGCCATGGAAAACTGTATTAAACGTGCAGAAGAAATGGCTAAGACATTTTAATTTTCACTAACGCGTTTTTATATCGGACTTTAATAGGTAGAAATCTCGATGAATGCATTTACCTTTTTAATCACCACACTATTCGACTTATATTTGATGGTGGTGATTTTGCGGATTTGGCTGCAACTGGCAAGGGCGGATTTTTATAATCCTTTTAGCCAATTTATTGTCAAAGCGACTCACCCGCTCATCGCGCCAATGCGCCGTATTCTGCCTTCCTTAGGACGGTTTGATACCGCATCATTCGTCCTCGCGTTGCTGGTCGTGATGGTCAAAGTACTGCTGATCAGCCTTATCGCGGGCGGTGGCATAGACATACTGCTGTTTTTGATGTTTGCCGTCGTATCTGTGATCAAAAAAGCAGGGGTATTGCTGTTTTGGATGCTATTGATACGCGCAATATTGAGCTGGTTTAACCAAGGCTATAACCCCATTGTGATGGTCATGGGTCAGTTAACTGAACCCGTATTAGCGCCAATCCGCCGTATCATACCGCCAATTGGTGGCTTAGATTTATCGGTAATGTTGGTGATTATTGGTATGAATTTCCTCAATATGTTACTTGCCCAATATATCCCTTATTGGGCTGTGATCTAATGAGTGCAGTGACTTTGCAGCAAGGTGACTTGCTGCTTAATCTGTACATTCAGCCTAAGGCCAGCCGAGATCAAATTGTAGGACTGCACGGTGATGAGCTAAAAGTAGCCATCACTGCGCCGCCTATTGATGGCAAGGCCAATGCCCATTTAAGTAAGTACTTAGCAAAGACCTTTAAAGTGCCAAAGAGCGACATTCATATAATGAAAGGTGAACCTGGCAGGCATAAGCAAATCCGCGTGATTGACCCAAAGATCATCCCAAGCATCATTACTGAGCTGATGGGACAAACTAGCTAAGCTAATGCTGTTGAAAGGCTAAAAACCAAAATACTTCTTTGAATGCGGTTAATTTATCGATAAACAGATAAACATAAACAATAGTCACAGCGACCTATACTCAAACATTCCCTAATATGAGGTATCCCATCATGTTCCGTAATATTCTGGCTGTATTAGCCCTCACCGCTAGCCTTTGTGGTGTTGCAAACGCAGAGCAAAAAGAAACTGTCGGCAATTTTGACATTCATTACATGGCACTTGGCAGTACATTTTTAACGCCTAGCATAGCCAAATCCTATGGCATTCAGCGCAGTAGCTATACAGGCATTATCAACATTGCCGTGTTAGATATCAGCGAAGCGAATAAACCCGCAGTACCCGTTGAAATTACCGGTGTCGCCAATAACTTATTAGATGCTCGAATCAACTTAACCTTCAAAGAGATCCGTGAAGGTGATGCGATTTATTATATTGCCGAAGTTCCTTACCGCGATGATCAGGAGATCAACTTCAATATCGCGATCAAGCATGGTAATCAATTAAATACCAACTTGCAGTTCAAGCAAAAATTCTACGTTGAATAAGCCAAGCTGAGATTACCGCAAGACATAAGTAACTTTGGGACGGTACAAGTCTGTACCGTCCCGCCCTTTTCCTGTCCTTTAGCCCTCAGCTTGGGTATCATTGCCGCAGTATAAGTCGCCCCAATGATATAGGTGTTCCATGCAACAAATCGTCCTCGCCAGTGGCAACAAAGGCAAACTCGCCGAATTCGATCAAATGCTCGCCAGCTACGGTGTCACTGTACTGCCGCAGAGCCAATTTAATGTCAGCGAAGTGGCCGAAACGGGCACCACTTTTGTCGAAAATGCCATTATCAAAGCCAGGCACGCTGCCGAAATCACCGGACTTGCGGCCATTGCCGATGATTCAGGTTTAGAAGTGGATTTACTCCAAGGCGCTCCCGGCATTTATTCAGCGCGTTACGCGGGCGAAAATGCCAAAGATCAAGACAACGTATTGAAACTACTTGAAACATTAAAAGACCAGCCAGCACCTCGCAGTGCGAGATTCCAATGCGTGCTGGTATATATGCGCCACGCCAAAGATCCAACCCCAATTATTTGCCAAGCCGCATGGGAAGGCCAAATCGACTTTAACCAACGTGGCGACAATGGCCATGGTTACGATCCGATTTTTATCCCTGAAAATTATCAATGTAGCGCGGCGGAGCTCAGCAGCAACGAGAAAAATGCCTTAAGCCATCGTGGTAAAGCCCTAGTGCAACTCATCGCCGCCATGCAAGCCCAAGGCGTGTTAACCGGCGGGAATGCACAATAATGTCGTCAACTGCCGTGACTACTGCGATGAAACTCGAACTGCCGCCACTCAGTCTGTATATCCATATTCCCTGGTGCGTACAAAAGTGTCCTTATTGTGACTTTAATTCCCATGGCCAAAATGGTGAGCTGCCACAGGAAGCCTATGTTGATGCGCTATTGGAAGACTTACGCCAAGATTTACATCTCGTCCAAGGGCGGCAAATTCATACCATCTTTATCGGTGGCGGCACACCATCCTTATTCGATGCTTTGCAAATCAAACGCATACTCGATGGTGCCAATGCGCTAATCCCCTTTAGTGACAATATCGAAATCACCATGGAAGCCAACCCCGGCACTTTAGAACACGATGACTTTAGTGCCTATCGTGCAGCCGGTGTCACCCGTTTATCTATCGGGGTGCAGAGTTTTTCTAAGGATAAGCTCAACTTACTTGGACGTATTCACGATCAAAACGAGGCACAAGTCGCTGCTCAAAAAGCCAGCCAAGCGGGATACTTGAGTTTTAACCTCGATTTAATGCATGGATTACCCAACCAAAGTTTTGCTGAAGCGATGGCCGATATCGACACGGCAGCGGCGCTCAATCCGCCCCACCTGTCTTGGTATCAGTTAACCATTGAGCCCAACACCCTATTCCACTCAAAACCGCCGCAGTTGCCCGATGACGAAGCGCTCTGGCATATCTATGAGCAAGGTCAACAAAAACTGGCCGCATTAGGGTATGAGCAATACGAAATATCCGCTTATGCGAAACCCGGTTACCAATGTAAGCACAATCTCAACTACTGGCAGTTTGGTGATTATCTAGGCATAGGCTGTGGCGCCCACGGTAAAGTGACGCTGCCAGAAGAAAACCGCATTATACGCACGGTAAAAATTAAACATCCCAAGGGATATCTGAGTGCCAGCAACTACACCTTCGAATCGATTGATGTGGCAGAGGAAGATCGCGCGCTTGAATATTTAATGAATCGCCTGCGCCTGATGACACCTATCCCTAAGCAAGAATTTGAACTGCGTACCGGACAGCACAGAGACACATTGACCGAAGGAATGGAAAAGGCCAAACAACGCGGTTTACTCACAGAATCCGCTGAACATTGGCAATTAACCAGTAAAGGTCACATGTTTGTTAATGATTTACTGACACAATTCTGCTAATACTGCCGTTAAAATAGCTATATAAATAATGTGTTAGTGGTAAATAGTGCAGTTTAATACTATTACTGCTAACACATTTTCTAACATTAATATCCATACATTCTTGTCCAGCTTCTTTAGAATTGATGCAACTCAATCCAGGAAGCCTGATCATGCCAATAAAAACTAAAATCAGCTTAGTCGCACTGACCCTTTCAGCTCTGCTGACCATTCCCGCGTATGCTGCATCAACTTCGCCAGCCTTACACAGTGCAACCGAACCTGTGAATGCAGTGGTGCAAACCGAGTCAGACAAAGCCAATGCGTTGTTCGAAACCATCTTCATGGAAAACATCATGGCGAGCCCCATTTCGCAAACCTATATGGGGATCAAGCAAGACTATGATAAATGGGATGAACTGGGTGATGCCGCCGATGATAAAGCCCTAGCGCGCACGAAAAAACAACTGGCGCAGGTCAATCTGATTGATGCGGCCAAACTCGATCCACAAACAAACCTCAGCCTCACCTTACTCAAACAAAATCTGCAAAATGACATCGAAGATGACCAATGGCGCTACCATAATTATCCTGTGAATCAGATGTATGGCGGCCACTCTATGATCGCCTCCTTCTTGATTAACCAACATCAAATCACAGATGTCAGCGATGCCAAGGCCTATATCAGCCGCTTAAATGGCGTGCCCAAACGTTTAAGTCAATTACAGACAGTGTTAGAAGTCCGCGCAGATAAAGGCATTATTGCGCCTAAGTTTGTATTCGCTTATGTGATTTCAGACAGCCAAAACATCATCAAAGGTGCGCCTTTTAATAAGGGCGACGATAGCGCGCTACTCGCAGATTTTCGCCGTAAAGTGAACGCATTAGCGATTAAAGAAACGGAAAAGCAAGCACTGCTTAAACAGGCTGAGCATGCACTAGTAACTCAAGTCGAGCCCGCCTATAACAAGCTCATCAGTTACATCAAAACCTTAGCAACCAGAGCTGACGACCGCGATGGTGCGTGGAAACTCCCTAACGGCGATGCCTTCTACAACAATGCTTTGGCCCGCACTACCACCACAAATATGACCGCTGATCAAATCCATGACTTAGGCCTTTCTGAGGTGGAACGTATCCATAATGAAATGCGCGCCATTATGAAGAAGGTCAATTTTAAAGGCGATTTACAGCAATTCTTTAGCTTCATGCGTGACGATCCCCAGTTCTACTACCCCAATACTGCCGCAGGCAAAGCCGCCTATTTAGCTGAGGCGACTAAGCTCATCGACAATATGAAATCGCGCTTAGATGAAGTGTTCAAAGTAAAACCTAAGGCCGCCATGATAGTGAAACAGGTTGAAGCCTTTAGAGACAAATCCGCGGGTAAAGCCTTCTATGAGCAACCTGCGCCGGATGGCTCGCGTCCAGGTAGCTACTATGCAAACCTATATGACATGAAAGCCATGCCGAAATACCAAATGGAGGCGCTGGCCTACCACGAAGGTATTCCGGGTCATCACATGCAGATCGCCATTTCCCAAGAGCTGCAAAATATTCCTAAGTTCCGCAAATTTGGTGGCTATACCGCGTATATTGAGGGCTGGGGTTTATATAGCGAATCTTTCCCGAAAGAAATGGGACTCTACGCCGATCCCTATTCTGACTTTGGTCGTCTAGCAATGGAACTGTGGCGTGCATGTCGCTTAGTCGTTGATACTGGTATCCACGCTAAAAAGTGGACCCGAGAGCAAGGCATTGCCTATTACGTGGATAATACGCCCAATGCTAAATCGGATGCGGTGAAAATGGTTGAACGCCATATCGTTATGCCATCACAAGCGACAGCCTATAAAGTGGGCATGATTAAGCTGCTGGAACTCAGACATAAAGCAGAGCAACAGCTTGGCAGTCAATTTGATATCCGCGACTTCCATACGCTAGTACTTGCTAACGGCGCATTACCGCTGGATGTGTTAGAGCAACAAGTCGATCTCTGGATAGCCAGCAAGAAAAAGGCCTAATACCCTAATGTTTTAATGCCTTAATGCCTAGCCGTGAAGCATTGTTAACCTGCTTCACGACTAAAGCGACATAGATAGCTACGCCCAATAAAAAAGCCACTCGAAAGTGGCTTTTTTATTGGTACCATTATCCCGTTAGATAACAGAACCCTTCTCTCTGTGGGTCACTATATTTGTTGTATTAATTTATGCTCTAGCACTCGCCTTCACACACTTAACACACAGTTGCGACTTTAGGGTACAGGGAGACAAAACGCTTGCCCAAGGCTGCACAAACCATCAATAAAAAATTACCTCAGCGATAAGGCTGAGGTAAACCAAAAACTAGGATGATGGTTTAAAGAGCCAACATTGTTTTAGTTCTCAAACTTCTGTTGGCTGTGATCCAAAACTGCATTAACGCCGACCTGTATACAAAAATTGAAAGGGGTCATTTCCAATAAACGTATAGGACTCAGATCATTCCGAATCAACTGTTACCATTGTATTCAATTAAGAACAGAGTTCAAGGATGTTATAAAAAAGTGCTTTAGAACACCCTAAAAAACCATCAACAAATGTACTCATCAACTCAATCTAAAGTATTGATTTTAAATAACCATAAAAGTGCGCCTTCAATTTAAAACCACATAAGACTGCTTTTGAGAACAATGTTTCCTATTTTACTGACGTTTACTGAATAATTCGACATAGGGAGCATCCCAATACGGTAGCGTTCCTATGTGATCTTTGATGAATTCGATAAAAGAACTGACCTTAGGTGCTAAGTGCTTACGACGGGGATAAACCGCCTGCAATGGCAGATGGTGGGTCAATTGCCAATCCTTCAGTAAAGGCACTAATGTCCCTTTGGCAATTTCATCTTCCATCAGATAACTCGCAAGATACACAACCCCAAGACCACTGATTGCAGCAGATTTTAATGCAGGCGCATTATCCACCCTGAAATTACCCGATACGCCAATTTCACAGTAGTCATCACCCTTCTTAAATTGCCACATGCTGTGCTCGTGCCACTCGCCTTGATAGACCAAACAGTTGTGGTCAACTAGCTGCTCAGGTCGAGTTGGCTCGCCATGTTGAGCAATATAGCCAGGCGAAGCAACTAACAGGAATTGACACTTCATCAGAGGTCTAGCAACCATGCCAAGCGGTAATTGCTCAGACATAGTTAACAGTAAGTCTAAGCCTTCGCTCACGACATCCACTTTATGGTCCAGTAAGCTCACTTGTAGCTCAAGCTCAGGATGTTTTGCCATAAAAGATGGCAACGCAGGAATGATATGCATCACTCCAAAGGATTGGGAAATCCCCACCTTAAGCACGCCGCGGGTCGCATCATTTAAGTTATGCACGCTGGCTATCGCTTGTTCAGCGTCACGCAGCAGTTCTTCACCTTGCAGATACAGCAAATGCCCTGCTTCAGTCAGACTTAAGCTGCGGGTGGTACGTTGAATTAATTGAACACCAAGTCTATGTTCAAGATCGGCGACTTGTGTACTGACCTTAGACTTAGAGATCCCAAGCCTTCTTGCGGCGGCACTAAAACTACCTGCTCTGGCCACATGAGTAAAAATCGCAATAGGTTCTAACAGTTCTAACATGGAAGTCGCCTTAAGCTGTTTACGACAATGATATTAACTTTCGGTGAGCAGCTATGGTTAGCGTAATCATCGCTTAAAAATAACCATAGCATTGATATCTCGCATCAAAATGATATAACGCAGAGATTTAGACCGAAAAAGTCCACTAAAGTAGGGGGTTATATCTGACTGATATGCCAGCTTTTAATTATATTTTAAGAGTATACCAAATATTCGTCTCTAGACTGTAACATTCCGAACTAAATCGCTGCAAGCCTAGCCTATAAGCCACATCAACTTAGCCATAACGATTGTCACCACGATTAAACCGTAGCCAATAAAAAAGCCCCTAGTCGATAAATTGACTAGGGGCGTAGCATTCAAGTTTGACTCATGCACAAGGAGATAGAAGTTATTGCAGTTAAAACTAAGGGCGATTCGCAAGAACTATTCACGCAGTTCCTTGGTTGAGTTTTGTGTCAACACATAAGGTGCTAGTTCAGGCACTTCTTGGCGCAATTGATTTTCAAGCACTAACAGATTTTCAAATCGGTCGCACAAACGGTCAGCCTTAGCTTCTAATCCCTTAGATTGGCTCTCAACTTGTTGCTCAATATCTTGGCCTAAATTGTCCATTTTTTTGGAGAAGGTATCCATCTTGGCTTCAAAATTTTCACCGCCACCAGACATGATTTGGCCACCTAAGTTCATCATAATTGCGCCAATTGAATTCTGGACAATTTGTTCCATTTCCTGCTCGAATTCATCGTTAAATGTACTTTGCATCGAGTCTTCAGTCGCCCCTAAATAGAAGCTATCACCATTCTTGTAAGCCACTGAATCAACCCGTTTTTGAACGCCAGCCATCATTTCATCAAATTTTGCACCAGCGGCATCACCCATTAAAGGTGTTAAGGCCATACCAACCGCTTTGGAAGCAAGAGATACTGCCTCATTCACCAGTTCAATCACTTCTGGCACTTGAGTCGAAACTTCATCGGCATATTGAGTAACCAATTTTTTCTGCTTGTCGGTTAAGTTAACTTGCTTACCTTCCACAAATAACTTGTCAACTTCGATACGATACTTTTCTGTGCCCTTCTCGCTCATGACTAATTTTTTAGGCTCAACCATAACGTCATAATTTAAGGAAACTTCACAGCGTTCATCTATTTTTGGCTCTGTTTGTGCTTGCGCCAGCTGCACACTAGATGTTCCTAAAATCACGCCAGATAATGCAAATCCAGTTAATAACTTATTTAATTTCATTTTTGTTCGTCCTTTAATCTGAATAATTCGATAAACCTAAACTACTGAATAGCTTATAGCAGGAGACGTGCCAACTTTATAACAATTTGATTGTGTTGAATTTTTTAAAGTTAGCACTAAAAGGTCATTAGCGAAATTCGCTAACATTTAGTCTGATAGTGCTAATAAAAACGAGAGATAAGACTAGAAAATAGAACGACCGAGACGCTGACTTAGATGCTCAAGCATCGCAGTGCCCGCAAGTGAGTTGCCATTGCCATCGAGTTCTGGCGACCAAACACAAATCGACAGTTCCCCTGGAATAACGGCAATGATGCCGCCACCGACGCCACTTTTACCAGGCATACCAACACGATAGGCAAACTCACCCGCACCATCGTATAGGCCCGAGGTCGCCAACAGGGCATTAAGCTGCCGAGTTTGCACCTGAGAGATAAGCTCAGACCCCGTTATGCTTTTGCCGCGATTAGCCAAGTACAACATGGCCTTAGACAAGTCAGCACAATTCATCTTCAAGGCGCAATAATGAAAATACGTGCGCAGCACAGTATCGACATCGCCTTGAAAATTACCAAAGGACTTCATCAAATAAGCAATCGCCGCATTGCGCGCACTGTGCTGATATTCTGAGTCGGCCACTTGTTTGTCGAAACTAACCTTATCGTTTTGGCTTAGTTGCCTGACTAACTCGAGCATTCTGTGTTTAGGCGCACCTAAACGACTCTGCAATAAGTCAGCAATCACTAACGCGCCAGCATTGATAAATGGATTACGCGGCTTGCCACGTTCTAACTCGACTTGTACTAAAGAGTTGAATGAATGGCCCGAAGGTTCTTTGCCAACTCGGCTCCAAATTTCGGCTTCTTCATATAAAGTTAACGCTAAGGTTAAGCTGAAAACTTTGGAGATACTTTGAATCGAAAACGGCTCAAGGTAATCGCCCGCACCTAAGGTTTCACCATCAACGGTTGTGACGGCAATGCCTATTTTGCCAGCATCAACGCTGGCCAGTGCGGGGATGTAATCTGCAACCTTTCCTTGGCCGAGCAAGGGTCGAACTTTCTCGACCACTTCCTCAAGTAATGCCAACTCGGGCATTAACCCCACCAAATGTCGTACAGTTCGCTAACTTCAACCTGAGAAACTTTTTGGTTCGCCCAGAATGCCTTAACTGCAGCAATATCTTCTTCGGTACATTTGCCGATCGTTTGGGTTGCGATAATGCCTTCCCATTCGATGTGACCGCCGCCATGGAAACCTAACTTACGGGTTTCGATCACTTCATCGATGAATTTATCCACTGTTGCATCGATATCGGCTTCTGATACAGATGCATCAAAAGTCCAAGCCATATCAAAACCTAACTCTTGGAATTCATCAACGCGCATTTTCTTACGTAAACGACGGCTACGATTAGTTGCCATAGTGACTTTCCCCGTTGTGTTAAAAAACTAATTAATCAATTGAAATATCTAGATTAAGCGATACGCTCAAACATCAGATCCCATACACCGTGACCCAATCTATGGCCGCGGGCTTCAAACTTTGTCAGTGGGCGATGATCAGGACGTGGCACCACAGTGCCGTCACTCGACTGGTTTTGATAACCAGGAGCCGCTTGCATCACTTCCAACATGTGCTCGCTGTATTCTTCCCAATCGGTTGCCATATGGAACACGCCGCCAATTTTTAGCTTGCGGCGGATCAGTTCAGCAAATTCAGCTTGTACGATACGACGCTTATGATGACGTTTCTTATGCCAAGGATCGGGGAAAAACAATTGCACTCGGGCCAATGAACCGTCGGCAATCGCATGTTCTAATACTTCCATGGCATCATGGTGATACACACGTAAATTAGTCACACCCGCGATGGCGGCATCGCTTAAGCAAGAACCGACACCCGGTTTATGCACTTCAATACCAATAAAATTTTGCTCTGGTGCGTCTTTAGCCATTTGCACTAAAGAGGCGCCCATGCCAAAGCCAATTTCCAGCACAGTATCGGCTTCACGGCCAAAAACGTCGCTCAGAACCAATGGCGTTGGGCTGTAATCTAAGCCCATTGTTGGCCACTGGCTTTCAATAGCTTGGGCTTGGCCTTTAGTTAAGCGACCTTCTCTTAGGACAAAGCTTCTGATCTTACGCAGATACTTGCCTTCTTCATTAAATTCAGCGGTAGTGACTTCGCTCATTTTTGCCTCGTCTAGTGGACAGCACCATCATAAAAGAAGGGCATTATCCAAAGTTCAACATACAGTGCAAGCACTAATGGGGCGAAAGTATACCAAGATTATTTGAGAGTGCGAATTTAGCAGTGATTTTCGGCTTTTTAGCCCTTATCCACTTGTCTTTGAGCTTGTCTAAGAAGATAACTGCCGCTACACTGCGCCGATGAAATCTACAGCCTCCTTCGCTACACGTATCGTCTCTTGGTACGACAATCACGGTCGTAAAACCCTCCCTTGGCAGCAAGATAAAACCCCATATAGCGTATGGGTTTCTGAAATCATGCTGCAACAAACTCAGGTTGCGACTGTAATTCCCTATTACCTTAAATTTATGGCGCGTTTCCCCGATGTGTTAGCACTTGCTAACGCGCCAGATGATGAGGTGTTGCATCATTGGACTGGTCTTGGGTATTACGCTAGAGCGCGTAATCTACATAAAGCAGCCAAGATGATCCGCGACGATTATCAGGGATTATTTCCAACGGATTTTGAGCAAGTACTTGCGCTGCCTGGCATTGGTCGCTCAACAGCAGGCGCGGTATTGTCACTGTCACTTGGGCAGCATCACCCAATCCTCGACGGTAACGTCAAACGCGTGTTAGCAAGACACGGCGCTATAGCAGGTTGGCCGGGGCAAAAAACGGTCGAAGCGCAGCTTTGGCAGCTAACTGACACGTATACGCCGCAGCAAGATATTCAGAAATATAATCAAGCCATGATGGATATCGGCGCCAGTATTTGCACTCGTAGCAAACCTAACTGCGCCGCTTGCCCTGTGGCGATTGATTGCAAAGCTCAGCTGATTGGCAGACAAACCGATTTCCCCGGCAAGAAGCCTAAAAAAACCATACCGACCAAAGCGGCGTGGATGTTAGTGCTAATGCAAGACAATCAAGTGTTTTTAGCTAAACGTCCGCCAGCGGGAATTTGGGGCGGACTTTGGTGTTTCCCTGAGTTTGCCACCCAAGCCGCCCTTGAAACTCATCTTGAAGAGCAAGGGTTTGCTGGGCAACCACTCGAATGGCTAACTGGCTTTAGGCACACGTTTAGCCACTTCCATTTAGATATTCAGCCCATGATGCTTAATTTAGATAACACCCACGGCAATAAAGAGAGCGTGGGCGCTGTCATGGAACAAAACCAGTCACTCTGGTATAACATAAGTCATCCTTCCAAAGTGGGACTCGCCGCCGCCACCGAGCGCGTGCTAGCCAATTTGGGATCACTCGTTCAATCCGCAGTCAGTAAGGAATAATCATGGCGCGTACAGTCAATTGCGTATATTTAAATAAAGAAGCCGACGGCCTAGACTTTCAACTGTATCCAGGTGATTTAGGTAAGCGCATTTTTGATAACATCAGCAAAGAAGCTTGGGGCCTATGGCAAAAAAAGCAAACCATGCTGATTAACGAAAAGAAACTCAACATGATGAATGTTGATGATCGTAAGTTTCTTGAAGAACAAATGACCTCTTTCCTCTTTGAAGGTAAAGAAGTAGAAATTGAAGGTTTTGTGCCTGAAAAAGACCAAGATTAATTTTTGTCGTTCACTTAACGATAAAGCTTACAAAAAGCGCCTTTCGGCGCTTTTTGTTTATTCATCTCGTGAAGAATAACTGAGCGTTACTTACGCACGCCTTCAACCACAAGATCTAACTCAACATGGCTTGATGCTGGGCCTAAATCCATTTTGATACCGAAATCTTTCATCGCAAACGTGGTTGTGCCCGTAAAACCTGCACGGTAGCCACCCCAAGGATCTTGACCTTCGCCCACTGCATGGGCATTGATCGCTAATGGCTTAGTGACACCATTTAAGGTTAAGTTGCCGTTAATCACTAAGTCGCCATTACCTTTATCTTCAACTGTGGTTGAGGTAAACGTCGCTTGCGCAAACTTACTCGTGTTTAGGAAATCGGCGCTACGAATATGCTTGTCACGCTCGGCGTGGTTTGAATCCACACTAAGCGTATTTACTTTCACATTCACTTTAGCCGCAGTGGGTTTAGCCGCGTCATAGCTAAAGTCACCGCTAAAATCATTAAAGCGACCAACGACATAGCTATAACCTAAGTGACTCACTTTGAAAGTAATAGAGGCATGTGCTCCTTCACGGTCAATGACATAGTCCGCCGCTGAAGCCGCCATCGGAGCCAATAGAGATGCACCAATCAGTGCGCTTAACAGTTGCTTTTTCATTGTATTATCCTCGATTAAATTTAATCATTTTGAGTAAAGTTGCGTCTTTATCGATAAAGTGATGCTTTAACGCACCTGCAGCGTGGATTACCACGAGTGCGATTAAGCTATAAGCTGCGTATTGGTGGATATCGCCTGCTATATCAGCTTGGTTTTCAAAAAAAGGTCCAAATCCTGGTAGTTCAAACCAGTCAAACACCATAATTCCACGGCCTTCTGCCGTTGAAATAAGAATGCCGGCACACATGATCACCAGCAGCAATACATAAATAGCTAAATGCGCAATATGAGCAGCCAGCCTCTCCCAAGGCTTATGATTCGCCTCTGGTACGGGTTTAGGATTCACTAAGCGCCACAACAGACGGAATAACGTCACTGCCAAGAGTAAAATCCCGACGCTCTTATGTAGATGTGGCGCTGTCTTGTACCACGCGCTGTAGTAGGTTAACTCCACCATCCACACACCTACCGTAAACAACCCAATGACGACGATCGCACTCAGCCAATGAGTCACAATTGCGGTTATCCCATAAGCCAACTTACTATTTCGAAACATACTGCGACTCCGTATTCGCGTTTTCTTCATGCCATCCATGAAATAATATTCATTATCATAAGTCTAATTTTAAAAACTAAAATAAGTAAAAATCGCTCATATCTTTCTAAATTTTAGAAAGTAAGCCGAAAATTAGGATTTATGAGCACAAATCTATAGTAAACATCAGCATCCCCCTGACTTGAAAAATACAGTCAACGAATGAAATTGACCTGAATTCACAGAATAAGAGATAAAAAACAGCCAAGATGCACATTAAACCGCCGAACGAGTTATTTATTGGGAAAAAGCACTTGCAGAGGTGAAACTCACTAGCTAATATAGCCGCACTTCGAACGAGATGGCTCAGCTAGCGAGTTCAAAGTAGTTAACTAACGCTCAGTTTAGTTGCCCGAATAGCTCAGTCGGTAGAGCAGAGGATTGAAAATCCTCGTGTCCCTGGTTCGATTCCGGGTTCGGGCACCATTATTTTGCAGTAAAAGTTTAGCCGGCATAGCTCAGTTGGTAGAGCAACTGACTTGTAATCAGTAGGTCCCGAGTTCGACTCTTGGTGCCGGCACCATATAAACAACGAAGCCACTCAATGAGTGGCTTTTTTGTATTTGAAATTTAAATAATTTGAGCAACTGCAAAGCCTTTGGTCACCGCAACTGACTTACTCTCGATAAACCAGTAGGTCCTGAACTCGACTCTTGGTGCCGGCACCATATAAACAACGAAGCCACTCAATGAGTAGATTTTTTGTATCTGAAAATTGAATGATTCAAACAACAAAGCCTGTGGTCAATCGCAACTGACTTACTCTCGATAATACCAGTAGGTCCTGAACTCGACTTTTGGTCGTTCAATTCATGCCAGTTCAAAATCATAGTTGCAGACAAACTTATAAACCAAAATCTGCTGTCGACAAAAGTACCGTAACACTCACTAAACTTCGCCATCAGACGATATTCCCCTCCCCTTCGCATACATAAAATGCCTTAAGCGTTAATTTTCTTTCTTAAAACACAGATTAAACGAGCACTGAAGTTAACCTTATCAGTCTAAAGGCAAGGCTATCATCACTAAAATGCTGAAACTTTCAGCGACTCAATATGAGTAAAGTGGAAGAATCAAATAAATGTTCGATTTTTGTTTAATAGTTAATCAGTCATTTAAAAAGGGCTTGCACAGCCAAAGCGAGCACTATATTATACGCGCACTTCGAACGAACAAGGTCTTTACGACTTAGTTTGAAGTAGTTAACTAACGCTTAGTTAGTTGCCCGAATAGCTCAGTCGGTAGAGCAGAGGATTGAAAATCCTCGTGTCCCTGGTTCGATTCCGGGTTCGGGCACCACAATTTAGCCGGCATAGCTCAGTTGGTAGAGCAACTGACTTGTAATCAGTAGGTCCCGAGTTCGACTCTTGGTGCCGGCACCATATAAACAACGAAGCCACTCAATGAGTGGCTTTTTTGTATCTGAAATTTGAATTAGTTCAAAGCAAAGTGCAACTGACTTACATCAACACCAGCAGTTTGTGTTGCTTGCCCTAAAAAACTCACTATCGAACCCCGCCTTACTCAAGTACTCGATAAATTGCGTAAACAGAGCATCAATACTCTCCATATAAAAAAGCCACTCATTGAGTGACTTTGGGCTCTTATACAAACTATCAGATCAAGCAGCTCGCGCTTATTTAATTAGCTCGAGTGGAATAGGCCTATCACCGGCTTGAACTTGATGTTGAACATGGCGCCACCCTTGAGTGAGCTCACTAAGATGTGCTTTTCTCTCGGGGAATTGCGCAGAAAGTTTTTCGATAACATCGATTTGCTTCTTACACAATAATGACCAACGATCTGCATTTGATAAGTACATGGCGTTTTCCTTAACTGAGGGGTTACTTTTCCTTAGCCTGTTAAGTCTAGGCGGGAATGATTTTATTGCCAATTCAAAATTGCGTGTTAGCGCACTGTTAAAACAAGTCACTCAGGAGTATCTTTGACCTATAAACATAAGATAGGAGGCGTTATGACAGCCGATATTTTCAAACTCATTTTTGTCGCTATTGGTATATTTCTCGTTTACAAACTGATATTTGGTGGCAAGAAAGGTCTGACTATTTTTGAAATGCATTTTAAAGATGGCCGCATGACTCAACATAAAGGCAAGATCCCCGAGCGCTTCGAGCGGGAATGCCGCCACATTGCTAAAGCAGAAAAACTGACGTGTACTGTTAGGGCTGAAAAATCTGGAGATGTACGCTTACATATTTCTGCCAACGTGAGTGACAATGTGAAGCAAAGGATCCGTAATCTGTTTCCGTTTGAATATTATGACAAAAAATCGATAGATAACAGTCGCCAAGCAGGCTAGTTCTTCACCTTTCCCCTAGCAAACTCAATACTTAATCCTCAATGCTTTTTGAGGTTTAGTATTGAGACTGCAGCGAGTCCCTAACCCACTCTTCTTATTTAAACTTAACCGGATACCTAGGTTTTAAAAAATCGGATTCTAAACGACCATCTTCCCTCGCATCTCGAATACGACGTTCATTATCTTGCACCATAGGATCGCTGGCAGGTTGATAGGGATCGGCTTTTGTCTCAGCTTGTTCCTCAAACATAACATCAAAGGATGAACAAGCCGTTAACGACAAACTCAGCAAGGCACCCCATAGAACTAAGTGTTTTTTAATCATTTATCTATACCAACTTAAACTCGGAATAATTAAAATAATAAACAATGAGTTACACCACATGACTCTTATATTTATCACTTTATGCCGCTAGCAAAAAATGCCTAGCTGCCACTTTGGTTTGAGCTGAATACTTTAGTGCAGACAAAAGGTAATTATTAGTCAAGCTATACTGTTTAACTCAAGTTAAATCTCAATCAAAATTTAGGCCTTAATGAACATGTAAGCCTTAATAGACCTAGTGAATCCAAGACAAGCTGAGATAAATGTAATTAAGCTTAGCTAAGCAAAAATTAGCTCATGTTATTTTTGGATCACTAAAGTCACTTGGGCGACTGTGATGCCAAACTTAATAATATCGCTCTGATTTATAATGGTATTGTCATTCACTAAGAACATCCAATCGTCGAAATGAACTTGGTATTCATCGCCATCCACGGGTAATAACATATCGTATTTCCAACGTAGCGCACTACCACTGGATTGACCATCGGCGGTGCCGATAATGTCACCTGCAGTTCCAGAGTATCGCCCTTCCCCTAGCGCTTTAATGCGCCACACACGAGTTTGAGTTTCGCCATCATCATAAACAAACCATTCATTAATGACGCCCTCGTTTCCCTGCCAACTGGCTTCCATAGTGACATTGAATTTGCGGATCACTTTGCCACTAAAATCATGCACTATCCCAGACGCTTTTAATGGCCCATTAAAGAATGATTCCAACACCAGTGTAGGATGAGTATCTTTATAATCCGTCACTTCCACCGATGAGCAACTCGATAGCAGACCTATCATTATTAGGCCTAACAATAACTTTTGACCGATAAGTCGTGTTAACAATCGCATGGTTTTTCTCCGAGTAATTGCGCCCGTAAACTCGGACGGCTAGTGTCTTTCGATAACCAAATCGCTAAAAATGCATCAGCAAAATTAGCATCGTGGATAATGTCGAGTGGTTGATGATTAAAGAAAAACTGACTCGTTTGCCCATCCATAACCTTAAAACTTAAATGGTCGCCCTGCTTCACATCGGGCCAAGTGGCGGTTAATAAACTCAACCAACGCTGGATATCATTTTCGGCAAACGCTAGATGCTGCCATTGATCCTTGGTCGCTTCTAACAGATCTTCAGACTCTATATCTCGATAATATTCAATATCTAGTAGTAGAGGATATTGCCCCTGTTGATAACGGCCATTTACCGTCATCAGTCTCGCCTTATACAAACTAAACCACAGCCAATCCATTTCTCCGCGCCCTACTTCCTGAAAAGTCTGCGTCACATCGGCGGCATCATTCAGCTCGATAGTAATGTTTTCAAAATCTGGCGTTTTCGCCTCTAATGCTTTTAGAGGTGCGGTCAATAAACTGAGCGCCAATAAACTTAAGCAGCTTGAATTCAAAAATGAAAAACCAAGATTTGAGCTGCGATTACGAACTGACGACATAGGATCCCCTTTGACTGCATGATGTCTTACAACAGGTATTGACTAAAAAATGACTTAACCGGACTCAATTCCTAGATTTCAATAATTAACGTCCAAATACAGTAAAAGAGCGAGCCTTAGTGCTTCGATTAAATCCATAGGGATTAGCAAGTTGGATTAAAAATGGCAGCAAGACTAGCCAAACAAAAAATAACACCACAGCAGAAATGACATTGCCGTAGGGCAAAGTCACCGCATTAAACTGCGCGCCCGCGACATAGCTTAACGTGCCAAATATTCCTCCGAGTAACGCCTGAAATATCAGCGGTAAGGGTCGCATAAACGCTAAGCTATGATTCAAACTCAAGCCAAAGTGCAGCCATAAACAGCCAAGCCACCAAGGGAAGACAGCAAACTCGAACAGTCCTAAAACCGACAGCACAGCGTCAATGCCAATCCCTAGGGCGGCAACCTTGAGCATTAATCGTAAATCCGCCTGACGATACTGGCGCTTACCAGACGAGGACAACAGGATAAAGTGAAGCAATAATAAAGGTATAGTTAGCAGCAGTGACAAGTTAAGCCAAAGCACACTCGACCACCACACAGCCTGAAAACTCAGGGCGTTATAGAGAATAAAACCCTGATGTTTAGGCAGATGCCGAGAGTTAGCTAACATTGACTTCATCTTTACCTCACTTTTATCTTGCTACAACTACAGCGACAATTTCATTTAAACGGATGCACCTAAACGAACTACTCTCAACGGCTAATCTAACCGGATTGCCGCAGGAACAGCCTAGCTAGGCTGACCATTGCCTAGAACGCGATAGTCCGGACGTACGGCAACTAAATGCACTGTGCTTGTGGTGCGTTCTAAAAATCCACCTTCACAATAGCTTAGGTAGAATTTCCACATGCGGATAAAGTCTTCGCCATAACCTAATGTTTGGATTTCACCCACGGCATGATCGAAATTCTCATGCCAATGCCTCAGCGTTTTAGCGTAATCGAGCCCCATATCATTGAGCGACCAGACCACCATGTCCGTCTGTTTGGCAATATGACCGACCATTTGACTGACAGAAGGTAAACAGCCACCGGGGAAAATATAGCGCTGAATAAAATCCACACTTTTGCGATAACTGTCGTAACGTTGATCGGCAATCGTTATCGCCTGAAGCAGCATACGCCCATGGGGCTTTAACAGTGATTCCAGCTTTTTAAAGAAACCCGGTAAATATTCATGCCCTACCGCTTCAATCATTTCGATAGAAACAACCCTGTCGTATTCCCCCGTCAGATTGCGATAATCCTCGGTCAGCAGTGTCACTTTATCGCTCAGGCCTTCGCTTTCAACGCGCGCTTTGGCATAGGCGTATTGCGCATCTGAAATCGTCGTCGTTGTCACGTGCACGCCATAGTACTTGGCCGCATAAATAGCCAGTGCGCCCCAGCCAGTACCAATCTCAAGCAAGGTTTGACCGGGCTGTAAATCGAGTCGTTCGCAGATAGTCATCAGCTTAAACAGCTGTGCTTCCTGCAAACTGGCTTCCTCATGGGGATAAAGCGCACTCGAGTACAACATTTCACGGTCGAGGAACTGCTCGTACATGGCATTACCCAAATCGTAGTGGGCCAGAATGTTGCGCTTCGAGCCCTCCTGCGAGTTACGATTCAGCACATGCTTCACGCGGTTTATCGTGCCGGTTAACCAAGAAAATTTGGCTTCAATCTTATCGAGCAAGGCTAAATTGCGGGCAAACAGTTGCACGACTTTGGTGAGATCTGGGCTTGTCCAATGGCCTTGAATATAACCTTCTCCCGCACCAATGGAGCCTGAAAGCATTATTTGACGATAAAAACTGGGGTGTTTAACCACAAGCGTGGCATGTAAATCGGTATGACTCTCACCAAAACGATAGCTCTTGTCACCTTCAACTAAGGTCAAGCAACCGTGGGGCAGACTTTCCAGCGCCTTGAGCAAGACTTTACGCGCAATACTGTCGGGCAGTTTCCCTGTGGCGACTGAGGTTTGCGAAGCAGTATTTTCCATGTTATTTCTCCATCTGAGCTGGATGCGGCACAAAGGGCACACGTTTGAAAAAGAGTTTCAGCGCTTGCCAATAAATCCCGAAGAAGATCTTGAGAGTCATAAAAGGAAAGCGAAATAAAAGCGTCCGTAAATTGGCCGCCGTGATCGGTTGGCGTTTCATCATTAGATTGGCATTAAACAGTTTTTTACCATTCTCTTGCATCGACTTGTTTTCAATACCAATATTTAAGTCTTCACTCGGCGCAGCCACATGCCATAGATAACGCATATCGAGGGTCATAAAGGGGGAAACATGAAACACTTTGTCAGAAGGTTTGGGCGCGGCTACATCCACTAAATAGCAATGACGTTGATCCCAAGGCGTGTTACTCACCTCGGCCAACATGTACAAAGGCGTTTGATCTTGATAACAAAAGTAGAAATTTACTGGGCTAAAATACACGCCAAAATGGCGGATCTGACCCACAAACAGAACTCGGTCGCACAGCTTATCTGCACCTAACTCGGCCACTTGCGCCAGCACTCGACTCTTAAGTGCCGCGGCGCTCGGATCGGCAACTGCCACTTCACCGCTGTTATTGGATTTGGTCGTAAAAGAAGTTAAATAGTCTTTCGGATTAAATCTCAGTAAAGCGCGGCGCTGACTGGCAAAAACTCGCCCCATGGCACTGATCTTGTCGACTTCATCTAAGTCAATCGCCAGCAGCGCCATTGCATAACTAAAGCTATGTTTAATCGGCGTAAAACGGCTGTGGGATACAGTGCCGTAATAAATGCCGCTATTGAGCTCTGTCATATTTAAGCTTGTCACATTTACATCGGTCATAGGCTGACACCAAAATGGGCGCACACATCCAGTGCACTGCGAACGCCATCTTCATGGAAACCATTGTGCCAATAGGCTCCAGCAAAATGGGTATGATTTTGGCCGGATATTTCCTCACGGCGGCCCTGCGCCTTAAGGCTGGCTTCGTTAAACACTGGGTGGGCATAATTGAAGCGGCGTATCACTTTCGCCTCATCAATCAACTCTGACTGATTCAAAGTGACACAAAACGTCGGCGCATTGGCTGGTAACTGTTGCAGTATGTTCATGTTGTAAGTTACTGACGCAGGGCGTTTTAGATTGCCATCTAACCTATAGTTCCAACTCGCCCAGGCCGCTTTTCGCTTAGGCAGGATACGCGTATCCATGTGCAGCACCACATCGTTATTCTGGTAGCTGAGATCGCCTAAAATGGCGCGTTCTGTTGGCGTGGGATCGTTTAACATCCGCAGTGCTTGGTCGCTATGACAGGCTAAAATCACCTCATCGAATTCCAACCATTCACCGTGGACCTGCAACTTCACCCCATTGCCATGACGTTCAATACCTGTCACAGGAGAGTTAAGGCGAATATTGTCTTTAAAGGGCGCAATAAGATCAGGAATATAGCTACGCGAGCCGCCCTTTAGCACATACCACTGGGGCCTATCACTGACATTTAATAAACCGTGGTGCTGGAAGAAGCGAATAAAAAACTTCAACGAAAACGCACGCATATCTTCTATGCTCGAAGACCAAATTGCCGCGCCCATGGGCAAAATATAGTGCTCGGCAAAAAAGCGCGAAAAGTTTTCACTGTCTAAATAATCACCTAAGTTGCCTTCAGGGTAAATATCCTGTTGATAGAGTGCCTTACAGCCTTTATTGAAGCGTAGAATTTCTTTTAAAAAGGCCCAAAAGCGCGGATTCAGCAGGTTACGCTTTTGGGCAAACAAACTCCCTAAATTGTGGCCGTTATATTCAAGCCCTGTCAGCGCATTATGGACGCTGAAACTCATCTCAGTCGGTAATATGGTCACGTTAAGGCGAGCCAATAAACGCTCAAATCGTGGATAGGTTCTGTCATTAAACACGATAAAACCTGTGTCTATAGCGTAGGTTTGGCCTTGGTGCTCCACATCGACTGTCGCCGTGTGGCCGCCGATATAGTCATTGGCCTCAAACACTGTGACCTTGTGCGACTCGCTTAATAGATGTCCGCAGGTTAATCCAGAAATGCCGGTGCCGACGATGGCGATATTTTTCATAAACTCTTGTCCTTAAGCGGCTTGGCTTGAGTATCGTTTGCAATCATTTTTTGCCACACAAAGGCAGGTAAAAACGACATCAATTTCAATAGATAAGTAAAGCGTCGCGGAAAATGGATCTCGCGCTTGCCACCTTTAAGCCCATTGCGGATTGCCTTAGAAGCGGTTTGCACACTCACTTGCATTGGCATTGAAAAATCATTTTTTGCGGTCAGTGGCGTCGCCACAAAACCAGGGCAAATCAAGCTCACACCTATGTCATTCTTGGCAAGATCAAGCGAGAGACTCGAGGCGAGATACTGCACGCCAGCTTTAGAAGCGCCGTAGGCTTCAGCGCGAGGGAAAGGTAAATAAATAGCGCTGGAACTCATTAAGCCAATACGTGAGCCCCTTGGCATTAAAGGTAAAAATGCACCGAGACAATATCCCATCGCAATTAAATTGGTATGGACGACGCGCTCGAATAACATATCATCGAAGGCCTTAGCATCGTCTATATACTCACAACTGCCCGCGTTCAAAACCACCAAATCGAGCTGACAATCGGTTTTCGCCAACAGCTCTGCTAAATCTTGGCCAGCTTGTTGAACTTGGTCGCGCTGGGATATATCAAAAATTAACAGCGTGGCACCTACGAGTTCATTCAAGGCTAACGCATCTAATCTTTCTTGGGAGCGGCCACAGGCAATGACGTGCCAACCTAAGGCTAAATAATCCTGCGCAAGTTGCAGCCCAATTCCTGAGCTTGCACCTGTAATCAGCACGGTATTAATTTTCAATGGTTTAACAGCGCTCATTATTTTGCCGCCCTGTCTTTGAGCAAGCGGATAAGCCCGCCCATGCAAGGCAAATGCTCGTACAACATTTGCCCTAAGTCGAAATAATCCCTGTGAAAATAAATCTTGTCGTTGAATTTAAGTTGGCTCATGCCATCAACACGGATAAGTCCGCCTTTATTCAACTTAGGGTGGCTATATTCCATCTGCCAAAACAGCGCGGCTTGATTCGCATCCTGCTGTACTTCTTTGATCTCAAACTGAATATGCTTAACATTCTTATATAACTTCGCGAAGTACTGAGTTAACGACTCTAGCCCTTTGATTTGATGCATAGGATCGGTAAAGCTAATACTGTCGTCGTAAACTTGACCCAACAGGTGCAAGTTATCTTTATTCAAGGCTTGATAAAGCTGAATAAAATCATCAACAAGCGTATTAGTCTCAGTCGTCGCTTGGTTTGTCATCTGGTTATTGCTCCTGATCCTATTTATTGGGCCGCGGCCTTTTTCAATACGCCTAGTACGGTTAACGCCCTCGCTCTTGCTGCACTGTGCTCGACAATCGCACTCGGATAAGCCGTTTTAGTGTTAAATAACGGCTGTTCAAACAAGGACGGTGTCTGCGCTGTACTGGGTTGATGTAATTGCTTAATTCCCCAAGATGCGAGCTCTGGTAAGTACTTACGGATGAAGCTGCCATCTGGATCAAACTTTTCACTCTGGCTCATAGGATTAAAAATGCGGAAATAAGGCTGGGCATCGCAGCCACAACCGGCGGACCACTGCCAGCCGCCATTATTTGCAGCCAAGTCACCATCGATGAGCTTTTGGCGGAAATAACGCTCGCCCCAACGCCAATCAATCAGTAGATGTTTAGTTAGGAAACTCGCCACCACCATACGCAAACGGTTGTGCATCCAACCCGTTTGATTGAGTTGGCGCATAGCCGCATCGACAATCGGATAGCCAGTACGACCTTCACACCAAGCGGCAAACTCCTGTGGATTGTTTCGCCACTGCACATGGTCGGCTTGTCGATTGAAATTATGATTCTTAGATAAGTCAGGAAATGCCACCAGCAAATGACGATAAAACTCACGCCAGGTAAGCTCATTTAACCAAGTACGAGCTGGGCTAGTATCGTCGACAATCACCTCGGGGAAGTCATGCAGCAACGCGGCAACGCATTGTCTTGGGCTAACGACGCCAATGGCTAAATAGGGTGAAATTGAACTGGTACCATCGATGCCAGGGAAATCCCTATCTTGCTTATAATCCTGCACTTTCTGCTGAATAAATGCAGAAAGTATACGCTTTGCCTGCCCTTCTCCCGCAGCCCAAAGTTCACTCGATACTTTAGTCACATTGTTAAACAAATGCGGCTTTGGCTCGGTCAACACAGGTCCAAGCGGCGCCGGAACTGGAAGCGGCAAAATGGCATGACGGGCGGCAATTTCTCGCCACTTACGGCTAAAAGGCGTGAAAACCTTATACATGTCGCCGGACAAGTTCAGCACTGTGCCCGGCTTAAGCAAACAATGCTCTTCGCTTAGCACCAGAGGAATACCAGCCTGAATACAGGCTTGGTCACGCTGTTGCTCGTTAATCTCAGGCTCACTGCCTGCAAACACGCGGCTAATACCTTGCTGCTGGCAGTAATCACTGATAAACGCTGGCACATCGGCAAAGGTATCTAACTGAATTAATTCGAATGTAATCCCCAAACTCGCCAACCCTTGGGCAAGCAGATTGATGTGACGTTCGATAAAATCTAACTGAATGGGCGCCACATCATGACGTTGCCACTGGGTTGGCGTAGCGATATAAATGGCCTTAAGTGCCACGCCATTCTCCCGCGCCCAATCACAGGCTGCACTTAGCGCCTGATTATCGGCAAGGCGTAAATCTTGGCGAAACCACATGAGTGCATTATTGCCCTGCACTTTTTTTGACATTGAATCTACTGGCATTAAATCGTTAACTGATGTCATTGTTTTCTCCACTATTGCCCTGCTCGCTTTGACTCATGCCAATACTTTTCCCTTTGCCTTTGTTACTTCTGTTGACCTTACCCACAGAGCGAGACGGTATTTGTCCAATCAAGTCTGTCATCGAAGGCGCCCAGAAAGCCGATAAGGAAGTCAACGTCGGTACAAAGGGGCCAACAAATCGACATGGGAAGCTCATTTGTGCCAATACAGTGAGCATTTCAGTCTGCTCAGAACCCGAATGATTTGGATCGGGAATAAGCAAAAGCGCATCGACGTTAAGCCTGCCCTGCAGCAGCGGTAAACTGCCTATGGCCTGCTCGCCAAGGTCGATTACCGATACTCGAAGCGATGCTAACTCAAGCAATAGCAACAAAGAAAACAAGCTTTTAGTGCGAGTAGAGCTAGGCGGCGTGGCAGCGCCGCGGGATAACTGCACCACAGCCATTCGCGCCGCAATGGCCTGTCCGGTAAAGGCATAACGCCCACCAACTCGGCTGAGTAATTCGCTTTTTAACCAAGCGAGAATTAACTCGGCATCGAGCCGCTCATCCGCTAAGTCATCGAGTTGATTAAGCCAAGGTTGCAGTAACTTTTCTTTCACTAATTGAAACGGATATAAGCCAAATGCATCGTCTAATATCTGCTGCAATTTATGCTGATTGAAGTCGAACAATGCCGCATTCAGCGCAGTAATTTGCTCGCCCCACAGATCGACAACTTGGGATTCAATCATTTCACTTGATAATTTGGCGGCACTCATCAGCAAAGGTTTAACTTTGCTGATCGCAACACCTTTAGCTAACCATGTATTAATCTCGTGGATTTCTTGGATATTTTTACTCGTATATAATCTGTGTCCCTTGGGCGTGCGCGCAGGGATCACTAAACCAAAACGGCGCTGCCATGCCCTTAAGGTCACAGCATTCACGCCGGTTAAGGCCGACACTTCACCAATGGGGAGTAATACTCCATCATTGGGCTCATCGTTGGTTATGGACTGGGTATCTTGTTTCATATATCAGTAATAACTCACTAAATTCTAAGCTAAAAACCACTCAGTACAACAAAGCCAATGCTAGTAGGCATAGCGCAGCTTCAACGCCTCTGGATGGGGATTCAAATACACTTGCTCTTCAATGTAAGGCGTTGGGAATTCCCGCAGATAATGATTTATGAGCGTGATAGGCACTAACAGAGGCAATAAACCTTCGCGATATTTCATAATCGCTTCAGACAGTTCTGTCTTTTGCTCTTTGCTCAAATGCTTTTTAAAGTAGCCCTGAATATGCTGCAGCGTACTGGTATGATTTTTACGGGTCGCATTGATTTTCAGCGCCGTCATAAAGCCTTCAAAGTAGCGGGTTGCGCTTTGTTCAAGATCCTCAATATTGGCCACTATCGGCCCAAGCTCGCGATACCATGTAGGGCTATGCGCCATTAACAGGTATTTATAGCGGGAATGAAACTTCACTAACTTATGCTTAGTCAGCCCTTCATGCTTCATCAGATGCCAATCGTGATAGGCATAAACGCGGGTGAAAAAGTTCTCCCGTAGCACCATGTCATGCAAACGGCCTTCTTCTTCCACGGGCAATAGTGGATAACGTTCCATCAACTTGCGGGCGAACACACCAATCCCCGACTTAGAGCCATTGTTAGTGCCAATTTTGTACTCAGTCACCCGCTCCATGCCGCAGGTTGGCGACTTAGCGCAAAGCAAGTATCCGCCGAGGAAATCGAGCTCTTCAACCTTGTTTTCGCTGTATTCATTGAGCTTATCGGTCACATCTAAGCTACCGTCACCGCTCTGCACTAAGATGGTTTCACCATCACGGACTAAACGGATACTTTTACGAGGTGCACCTAGGCCAATCGCCATTTCTGGACAGATAGGCACATAATCGAAAAATTGCTTAATCTCTTGATTACAATAGGTAGAATTTTTATGTCCGCCATCAAAACGAACCTTCTCCCCTAATAAGCAAGCACTGATCCCAATCTGAATTCGCTGCGGGTTAAACTTGTACATAAGTCGACTCCTTGTATCACTATGTCTTTAATTACGGACCATAGTTGTACAAGGATCAAGTTTTTGTATAAATATTTTTTAAAAGTCTCGTTCAAGCGTGACTTCTGATAAATCAATCACGAATGAACCATACATAAACCCCACATAAGCCTGAGTTGGCCTCTAACTTGCTTAATAAAATACCGAGCATCATTAGATTGAGTTGAACGCCCAGTAGCACCATTTAACCGCACAGCATTAAAGCCAAAGGTGACCAAGGGACTCAATCGCAACCACTGGGCCATACCAAAAGGAATCGGACATGAGCACTATCAACTCCAACAGCTATACCAATCCCTATGCTAATTTGGCACTCTCGCAACTCAAATCGAGCCAGAGTAGCCAAGCCAATGCTCCCACTTCGATGGCGGCATCGGGTCCCGCAGTAAGCCAAGATACTGTAACCCTCTCCTCATCTGCGCCTGTAGCGACAGCCGATACCTATAGCCATCTCGCACCTAACGCCAAACAAGGCTATACGGGTAATGTGCAAGCCATTGCTGGCACCCCTGAGTCAGATAAAAGCACCGACAAATTGGCTGAAGCCATGCAGACGATCCTCGATAAGCGTACAGGTATCGATAGGGAAAAACTGAAGCAGCTAGAAGCTGAAATGGAAAAAATTGCCAACGATGAAAGCCTGTCTGAAGAAGAAAAAGCTAAGCAACTAGAGTTACTGCAAGCGCAAAAAATGGATCTGATAAAGGAGTCTTCAGAGAAAAATGAACAGAGGCAGCGCAGTGTCGATCCCGAGGTGTATTACAGCTAACCAAGCAATGGAATGCCTAGGCGTTAGGCGGAATGAGGTGTATTGAGTATTGAGTATTGAGTATTGAGAGAAGTGTAAGCGGGTGTGGAAGATAGACTGATGACGTGGCGAGTGATTCATTCGGTAAGAAATCAGCCTAAGCATTTGAACTTAGGCTGATCTTTAATATTTTTTAGCTCACTCTTTTGCTAAAAACTGTCTAAGAGAAAGTGGCTAAAAACGAGCTGCTAAAATGCGTTACCAGTAACTGTTCTAAGACGCTTAAGCTTGTTTCTCTATTTTGTTAATACTGCCCTTATAACCCGTTTCATCAACGGCCTTGAGTAAATTATCGAGATTAAAATCCTCTGGCACAGTCACTATTGCTTGCTCAGTTTTCAACGAAGCCTTGGCCTTAATCACCCCATCGGTTTTACGCAGGGCTTTATTCACGACAGTGACACACAGCGGACAAGTCATGCCCTTAACATCTAAGGTAACCAACACGTTTGCCGCCCAGCTCGACGCTGAACACAGGCTAAAGGCGAGAAATAACACTAACTTCATTCGAACACCTCTAATAACCAAGGTAATACAAAAGGATATAACTGAAATGCCAGCACGACAGGCACAGTTAACCAGTACAGCCACACCATCTGAGTACGACTCAACGTCGCAGTACAAAATAGTTTTTTAGCAAAATAGAGCCGCCAAAATCCCATCAGGATAAGTCCAGTAGACAGTATCAACATCGGCACTTGCAGCCAGCTCAGCTGCTCAATCCCCGACAGGCTCGCGGCCGACACCCCGAACACCAGATAAATAAGCGGGGCAATACAGCATAGGCTTGAAGCAACCGCAGCAACCACTGCGGCGGCCATCGTCGCTAAGAGTCCCTTAGCGTTGTTCGGTTGACTGGTAGTCATAGCCAAACACTTTTGGTTCATAATAATTCACAGGATCGCCATCGACTTCCGCATAGGGATAACCAAAGTTATTCAGTGGTGTCTGCTCGGCTTCAGGGAATAAATCAAAGTCGCGACCATAGTTAAAGCCAACCCAGTTCATTTCCCAGTTACCAAAGAGGTAATCATTCACTGCCTGAACCGCAGGATCGCTGTGTTCTTTTTTCTCTGTTAAGCGCATTTTAGTCACATCGGCAGGATCGGCGGGCAACCAACCATAACCCGCTAAATAGAACATAGCGCGGCAATGTTGACCGCCACTAACATCGGCAGCCCCTTTGTCATCGGCGCTCCCAAAGGCCTTTTTAGAGTAATGGCCCATCTTGATCGCCTGACCTAAGCGAATACCAAACATTTCACGGGCAGGGATACCTACAGCACGCATTAACGCCACAAATACCGAGTTAATGTCGGTACACTTACCGCCTAACTTGCCACTTTCTAAAATGCTGGCCACATCACCCGTGCCACAACCAATCACGCTATTATCGCGGAACATATTAGAGCTAACCCAAAGGTAAATCAGTCGCGCTTGTTTCAGTGGTTCAGTTTCGCTGCCGACGATTTTATCCGCCGTTTGCTTCACAATACCGTTAATCGGCATATGTTTAGTCGGCAGTAAATAACGTTCTACATCTGCAGGATAGTGGATCTGTGTTGGTGTGCGATAGTGAGTCAAAGCGCCGCTTTTAAGCGGTTCCCAATCTAAGGTTTCAATGTCTAACTCAACGGTCATTGTCATGCTGTCTTTAGCATCTGGCCAAGTCGCAAACAGCGTTTTGGCGCCATAACTGTTGTTTGAGCTGATATAGGCATCTTTAAAACTGCCTGTGAAATTCAGCTTACTGACCCGTTGGAATTGCGTGTCTTCAGGCAAAGGGATCCACAACTTCACCACGCCCTCAGAGCCTTCAGGAGCAACAAGATGGTAAGTGTTGGTTAAGATAAAACGGCGACGTCCATCGCTTGCGCTAGGTTCAACGACACTCGATTTAGAGGAAGACGCCAGTACCGGCGTGATAAAACCCGCAGTCGACAAAATAGCCGCACTTTTTAAAAAATTGCGTCTTTGCATTATGACATTCCTTAATATTATTTAGCGCCAGAGAAAGAGGTACTACTAAAGTTCTGTGCGCCATTATAGGGCGTCCCACTGTGAGCACAATAACGCTTGGAACACAGCAGTAAAAAACTTACATCAGAGCTCATTAAGTCTATAAACCCATATTCACTTTAGACAAAATGACCAATCAGAGAATTAAGTATCACATAAAAAAGCAAGTATTGAGTGATCCAATACCTGCTTTTGCAATATTTGGATTTTATCGCGATGTTAGCTGCTTCAGCGGTTTTAACTCGCGTGAATATTAACTAAACGCCAAGAAAGGTGATACACATAGCAATAAACCTGTGATGATAATGATGTACAGCGACGCACCTTTGTACTTATGCAGTGCAGGCACTTGATACACTAAATAAGCAGGGATCAAACACCCGACCAAACCAAAGATTGGACTGCAAATCGACGTAAAGCTCAGCACTGGCGCATTCAATACAATCGCCCCCCACGACAGTAGAATCGTGAAAATCATGATGCCGTAACCCACAAGCTTTTTGTTGATGCGATCTTCAGGCATATATCGACGCAGCATATTCATGGTTAGCCCTTGGCAAGCTTCCCTGAAACCAAGATACACCCCAAAGTAAGCCGTCATTACCGCAAAAATATTCAGCGTTAGACTCAGTAATTTCAGTGTTTGTCCCTGCATACCTTGGGCGACCATGGCTAAGGCTGAGATATTTTCTTCCGATGCCCGCACCGCTTGTTCATGACCCATAGCGAGCGTGAATGACACAGCATAAAAGAACACCACGACAAACAAGACACCAAAGGCAATATTCATGGCGCGCATCGCTTTGAAACGCGCTACAGCTAAGGATTTTTCCCGCGAACGGTATGAAATCACCATAGGGCTTAAGCTTTGAATAAACAGAATCGATGTCAGCGTAAAGGGCAGCATAACGACCGCATCTTTTAACCAATCTCCCGTTGCTGGGATAGCGCCAATATTATTGATATCCCACTTATCCACCATCAATAGCCCTAACACAGCCACAACGCCCAGCTTAGTCAGCACCATAAAAGTGGAGATCTTAAACAGTAGATTTTCGCCGCGGGATGCTAAAGCAACTAAGCCGCAGATCAGCGCTAACCCGTAGAAGGGATTATGTGACAACAAGTCTTTCGTCACCCCAAAGCTCTGCAAAAAAGAAGCACTGTCGTTAGTAATGGCCGTTGAATAAACAAACACCCAAATAACCAGCATGATGAAGTACAAACCGCCCAACAACATGCCCCAGTTTTTACCTAAGTAACCCGAAATCACACTCGGGTAATCCTTACACTCAGGTGATTCAGCTAAGGTATTGATGAATAACCGCTGGAACATATACATGGCCGGATAGCCAATAATGCCTGACAGTAAGAACACCCATAGACCCATTAAACCGACCTGAACAGGCAAGAAAACTATCCCCGCGCCAATTGCCATACCGATACTCATGATTATCCAGCCCCAATCCGTACTATCGAAGCGGGTATCTGCTTTCCACTGTGCAGCAGTAATTGTTGCATCCATTATTTCACCTTTACCTTGTTGCTATTATTTTGTGCAAATATATTTGAACAAAACAAACTCAGCAACCATTATACTCAACTTTTGTTGAACAAAGAGTTAACGCTCACAACTTAGCTAAAAACGGGATAAATAGCGCACAAATCACAGTGACAAGTGAAATTTATTAAAAAATAATTGCAATAAATGCAAAAAATACAAATAATGTTGCACATAAGCCGACCGCGGCATTCAATTTTATTTGCACGTTGGAGAGACAATGAAAACCATTATTCACGCAGAAAGCGCTCCCGCAGCCATTGGCCCTTATTCACACGGTACGAGCTATGGCAATCTCATCTTCACCTCTGGCCAACTGCCCGTTTGTAAAGAGAAAGGCGGCGTGGTTGACGGTGGGATCACCGCACAATCGATTCAGTCGCTAGAGAATCTCAAATACGTGCTTGAAGCGGGTGGCGGTAGCTTAGAAACGGTTCTCAAAACCACTTGTTATCTTGCTGAGATCAGTGACTTTGCCGCCTTTAACGAAGTGTATAAAACCTATTTTAAAACCGACTGCCCTGCGCGTAGCTGTTTTGCGGTGAAGGATCTTCCACTGGGCGTTAAAGTGGAAGTTGAAGCGATAGCACACGTGAAAATTTAAGTATTAACAAAAGGTTGTAAGCTGATGAAACCCCAATGGCAGCAGTATATTAACATCATCAAACAAGTCGTTAAGCCCGCATTAGGCTGCACTGAGCCCATCGCCGCCGCTTACGCCGCCGCCGTCGCTCGCGCCTTACTGGGTGTTGAGCCCGATTCAATTGCGGTACAAGTGTCTGACAATCTTTATAAAAACTCTATGGGTGTGTTTGTGCCTGGTACAGGCAAAATCGGTCTGGCAATTGCCGCAGCGGCAGGCGCCATTGCCGGTAATCCTGATGCGGGCTTAGAAGTATTGGCAGTGATCACGCCGGAGCAAGTCGCCAAAGCACAAGCACTGATCGATGCGGGTAAAGTCACCGTCGAGCGCACTGAAACGGCAGAATTTATTTATTGCTGTGTTATCGCAAAAAAAGGCGACCGCGAAGCCCTAGTGAAAATCTGTGGTGGCCATACGCTTATTGCCGAAAAGCGCCTCAACGGCGAATCCGTCTTCAGTGTCGATAGCACGCAAGCTAAAGCCACGGGTTCCATCTGTGAAGGCGTGGATATCACTATCGAATCCATTTATCGCTTCGCCCAAGAAGTCCCCTTCGAAGAGATCAAGTTCATCCTCGAAGCCTCTGAGTTAAACGGCAAATTATCCGATGAAGGCATGGCCAATCCCTATGGACTCGAAGTCGGTCGCACCATGAAAAGTGGCATAGCCGCCGGCATTATTGGTGAAGATTTACTCAATAAAATCGTCATGTTAACGGCTGCCGCCTCAGATGCTCGCATGGGTGGGGCAAACTTGCCCGCCATGAGCAATCTTGGCAGTGGCAACCAAGGCATAGCGGCAACTATCCCTGTGGTATTAACGGCGCAATGCTATAAGGTTTCGGAAGAACAACTCGCCCGCGCGTTGATCATGAGCCATCTCGGGGCAATTTATATCAAGTCCCATTACCCACCGCTGTCAGCATTTTGTGGCAATACAGTCACCAGCGCCGCCGCGTCTATGGCCATGGTGTATTTGGCGGGAGGTTCGTTCGAACAATCCTGTTTCGCGATTCAAAACGTGATCAGTGACAGCTCGGGCATGGTGTGTGACGGTGCTAAAGCTTCCTGCGCAATGAAGGTCAGCACGTCTTCCAGTGCGGCCGTGCGCTCATTTTTGATGGCGCTAAGTAGTCACAATGTCTCCGGCCAAGGTATTATTGCAACCGATGTTGAAAAAACCATTAAAAACATTGGCAAAATGATCCTCAATGGCATGTCATCCACAGATGTCACTATTATCGATATTATGTCGGCATAATGATTTTAACCCGCTGAATAATGGCGGGTTAATAACCAAAGGTTGAAATTGTGAAACTGCAAGATTTAACGCAAAGTGATCTGGATATTCTGAAATCGGTCGAAAATATCGTCGATGGCATCGCGGCTATGTATGGTCAGCACACAGAAGTGGTATTGCACAGCCTAGATGCGAAACATCCGTCTGTGGTCAAAATTGCCAATGGCCATGTCACAGGTCGAGAAGTGGGGGCGCCGATAACCAACCTTGCCTTGCTTAAACTCAAGACCGGTCAGGATATTTCTAACTCTTACCTAACTAAATGCGCCAATGGTAAGACGCTGAGATCGATCACAACAGTTATCCGTAACAGTAAAAATCAGCCCATAGGTTTGCTGTGCATTAACAGCGACATGGATGCGCCGCTGCAATCTGTACTGCGCACTATGATGCCGGATAATCTCTTCAGCACTGAAGTAACCAGCTCACCAGAGATATTTGCCCGCAATATCGATGAAGCGCTGCATAGCACGATTGACAGTATCAACCATGAAGTGCGCTCCAATCCAGGGATTTCACCCTCACAAAAGAGCCGTGAAATCGTCAATCAACTCCACGAGTTAGGTATTTTTGAGCTCAAAGACAGCGCCCAAGTGGCCGCTACTCGTTTAGGGATTTCGGTACATTCGATTTACCGTTACCTGCGGGAAATTAAAGCCAATCAAGCTTAAAGCAAGAAAAACTCGCCTAAATAGAAAGGGCTAAGGTGTAAATAACCTTAGCCCTTTGGTTTTATTGTTTTTGCGCTTGTTATTCCGTAGATTGTCCGCTGTGGCCCCTCATATTCCATGCCTGCACTCGGCCATCGGCCATTAAAGCAATTGCATCAATCAAATTGCTGCGAATGTCGCGCATTTGGCTCAAATCAACGAATTGTTTATTGATGGTCAGCGCTGGATTACCTCCCATCCACACGGCAACCGAGCCATCTTGACGTTTAGCCGTAAACCCAAAGCCAGTAGGGAAAATATCCGTTGCTTGAGTGATTCGAGTTTTGGGTCCAGAGTGGCCATCAACCACAGTGCCATCCTGTTTTAAAAAGACAAACTCCCGCTCATAAGTCACCACTTTGCTCACCTGAGTGACTTCTTGATAATGTGGTTGCTTGTCTACCAAGTCCCAACTATCCCAAGCAATCGCGGTATTATCCTTACGTAGCGCGACAAAGCCCTCATCAACGGGATAAACCTTGTGCACGTCTTGCAACTTATTTTGTAGGACTGATGTATCAGCACCATTGAATTTACTGCCCCATACGTAGAGTTGACGACTGATGGTTAGGGCTGCAAATGCGCCGCGATTTGCATAAATATCAATCACTTTATCGGCGTGGTTTGTGGTAGATAAACGATCTGGAAACGCGACATGATGCTCAGTCAATTCGCCCTCACCCCAGGTATATACGCTGCCATCCGCCAGCAGCGCCGCAAACCCATAATCAGTGTTGACAACTTTCACTGCAGGCGCTAATTGGTTGAGTTTTGCAAGTTGTTCGCGGCCTTTTTGATCATCGTTGACAGCGCCCCAAGACACTAATTTTCCCGTCGCAGTCCTCGCAGTAAAGGCATTATTGTTGGCATAGAGCAGATCGACATGGTTAAGCGCAGAGGCCACGTGGCGACTATCGCCGCCATAAGCTTCTTCTCCCCAAGTTACTACAGTCCCATCCTGTTTTAAGGCAGCAAAGGCCCCTTCGTTAATCAACACAGAGTCAACATGGGTCATCGCAGGCGCTGCATATAGATCCGAGAACTGTGCAAGTGGTGTTGAATCGAGGATAGACCAACTGACTACACTACCATCTTGTTTAATGGCCGCATAAAGCCCCTCTCCCAACACAAAAGAACGAACGCCCGTCTGCACTTGCTTCCTTCCTATCCCCCTCCCCCAGGGGATAAGTTTACCGTCACGGGTTAAGGCCGCAAAACCACAGGTATTCTCTGTCGTGTATAGCTGTTTTACATTGACCAGAGGCTCAGCAGCATTATTGATATAGCCACCACAGTCACGATCGCCCCACGCAACCACAGTGCCATCTTGTTTGAGCGCCGCAAATGCACTGAGATTACTGTAGATTTGACTCACTTGGGCTAACTGAGCGGGCATCCGGATTTTGGACGACTCGTCAGCCACTTGAAGATTATTCGGAATGGACGTTAATGAATTATTAGTGGCGGATGGTGGTCTGTGAGCCAAGATCGTGTCAGAAATTTGCTGTTTTAATTCGGGCGATATATCAGAGCCCTGTTTATCTATGAGTAAGTTAACCACATGACCCAAGGCAAAAATCGCCAGCGCTACACCGCCCCATGAGACCTGTTTTTTATCCACAAGTATATCCTTATCGTAACTGCAAACTCTCACTGAGTTTTAACTGAAACATAACGTCGACTGAGGACGCTAAATGTGAACTGTGATTGTAACCAAAACGGGGCTAAATGACATTGCCCTAAAATCGAAAGCTGACCAGATTCAAGTAAGATGAGCATATGAGCAAAAAAATAAAAAGCAGCCTATCTCGCTGCTTTTATTGAATATGATGTTGAGGCAACAAAGAGCTAATCCCTTTTACCCACTTTCTCTAAACCCCATACCAGTGCAATCGCCGCCAGCATACACACAATCGCAAAGGCGAGTTGCGAAGGTAGGCCCGTCACTTGCTCAAAATTAAGCGGCGAAATATTTTGCTCCAGCAAAGGCACTTGCTCACCGTGGGAGTTAGTCCGCCAAGTTAAGGTTTCTTTCCATGGCCAAATTTTACCTAAGGTGCCTAACATTAATCCGGTTAGAAACACGATAGTGGCATCGTGGTGCTTACGCAGCAGTGCCGACAATAGATGACTGAATGTCAGTAATCCCATCACAGCGCCAACGGCGAAACAGGCCAAAATATCCAGCTGAATATTTTTAGCCGCTGCTAAAACCACGGGATATAAACCCAGTAATAATAAGATAAAACTGCCAGAGATCCCTGGTAACACCATGGCGCAAATGGCAATCGCGCCACCGAAGAAGATATTCATGTAACTGGCTTCTACCGCGACCGGATTCAACACAGTTATCGCCCATGCAGCCAGCACACCAAGAGCAAATAAACCTAAACGTGCCACAGTGAAACCACTCACTTGCTTAAGCATATGCACAACAGAGATAAGAATAAGCCCAAAAAAGAACGACCAAATCGGGATCGGATGCGTCGCCAGTAACCAAGAGATCAGCTTAGCAAAGGTAAAAATACTGGTCAGGATCCCCGCCAGCAGACTCACTAAAAAGCCACCATTAATATGGGCAAATGCCCCTTTTATGCCCTGCGACTTAATCACGCCCCAAAGGGAAGGATTGATGCGTTTTACACTGTCGAGCAAGGTATCGAGAATACCGGTAATAAACGCTATGGTGCCGCCCGAAACGCCTGGCACGACATCGGCAGCGCCCATGGCCATTCCCTTAAAATACGTCAGCAAATATTTCACTGTGAGTCCTTGTAGTTAAATCAATATGCCATTGCCGCTAAACGACAAATTGGCCGCAATTATACGGTGTTACACTAAAAACCGCGAAATGAAGTTTGCTTAATTAAGTCGACTGGTATTTGTTGTTATCCTAATGTTACACTCATCCGACCAGAGCAGTCCAAACCCAACTTGGAACAGGCTCAAGATAACAATACCCTTTTGCACCATTATTAAGGATGACCATGAGCCAGACAGACTCTTCTAGCACTGCAGAACAAAAACCAAATAAAGTGCTCGCGCTCTACCATAAGACTCGCCGTTATCCCTTCGGCCAAAAACTGTTTTCAATCATGGTTTCACGCATGGCGCCCTATTTCGGCACCATCAAACCACTGATCACTGAATTACGCCTTAATCATTGCGCCTGTTTAATTAAAAAACGCCATGCTGTTCATAATCATATAAAAACTGTGCATGTGATTGCGATTTGTAACGGCCTAGAAATGGCGATGGGCGTGATGGCCGAAGCCTCAATTCCAAAGCATTTACGTTGGATCCCTAAGGGCATGAGTTTGGATTATACCGCTAAAGCCGGCAGCGATATTTTGTGTATCGCCGAAGTGACGCCAGAGCAATGGACTCCTGGCGATATGCTCGTTCCCGTTACCGCCTACGACACCCAAGGTGTGGTTGTGGTGAAAGGACATATCAAGTTGTGGATTTCAGAAAAACCACAGAAATAAGCGTTTTACACGAGCGCTGTGCTTAATGTCTGCATCTAAAAAGGGAGCTAAGCTCCCTTTTACTTTTTAGCCTTCAGCCGTATTTCGTTAAAAAACTCGGTTAGCGCAATTGCACGGCGCCTTGCTCGCTCACTTTTAAGTAAGGATTTTTAAGTGCGGACTTTTAAATCCGAACTGTTAAATATGAGCTCTTAAATATGAGCTCTTAAATACGAAATCTTAATTCGACCTGTTAAATACGAGATTTTAAAATAGCAGCCCTTTATCGCAGCACTACCCTATATAGCAGCCCAGTTAAACCAGATGTTAAGCAAAATGACTGGCGGTAAAACGCTCAATCAAACGGATAAAGTCGGCTTCGGCAAGCTTGGCACATGTTAAGGTTTGTTCATGGGATAACAGCACGTCCCCCAATCCTTCGGCCATATTGGTAATGGCACACACAGCCAAGACGGGCAAACCACAATGCGCCGCCGAAATCACCTCTGGCACCACAGACATTCCCACTACATCGCCACCGATGATTTGCATCATGCGGATTTCAGCCGCGGTTTCAAAACACGGGCCAGAGTAAGACACAAATACCCCTTGATTCACTGCAATGCCTGCGGCTTTTGCGACACTTAAGGCTTCTGCTCTGAGGTCTTTATCATAAGCATTGGCTAGGCTAAAAAAGCGCGGACCGTAGCTGTCATCGTTTGCGCCTGTCATAGGCGTACCCGGCATAGTGTTGATGTGATCGCTGAAAATCACTAATGATCCCACGCCGATCCGCTCTGGCCGTAATGACCCCGCAGCGTTAGTCACCAGTAACAATTCACACCCTAAACGTTTGAAAGTACGCACAGGCGTCGTCATCACCTTCATGCTTTGGTGCTCGTAAAAATGCCCGCGGCCTTTCATGCACACTATATCGATGCCATGTAAGCTGCCGAGCACCAGCTCTCCCGAGTGACCGACGACGGTACTCACGGGAAAGCCGTCTAATTCTTCATAGGGGATCACTACTTTGTTATCTAAATTATCGGCAAACGCGCCAAGCCCTGAGCCCAAAATCATAGCAGCGCGGGGAGAGAAATTGGGTTTACGGGCTCGAATCGTCGCAAGGGCATTAATAACAGGATCATGACTCATACAAGGTACCTCATAGCAAAGGAATGAAAGAGTAAACGACCCATAGTATAAGCGGGCTTGGGGTTGCAAATAATCGCGATTAATCGCACTATTGTGCTGATAAAAAGGACAATAACTAAAAAGCAGTGAGCCTGAGATGAGCAAGATAAACGCACCAGAACTCGTTACCTTGAAGATGCTGCGGTATTTCCATCGAGTGGCTGAAGTAAAAAACTTTACCGCTGCCGCCGAGCAACTGCATCTATCGAAATCTCCGCTGAGCGCACAAATCAAAGAGTTAGAATCGCTCCTTGGTGTTGAGCTGTTCACTCGCAGCACTCGGCAAGTCGAGCTCACACCCTATGGCCAATTGTTAAGAGAGAAGTGCGAGCAAATATTCGAGCTGGTGAATACCTCATTGGAACAAGTAGCTCAGCTTGGGCGACTCGATAGAAACCATATTCGGATTGGCATCATGAGCTCGCTGTTTTGGATGGGATTTGGGGACATTCTGAAAAGCTTTCGCAAGCAATGCCCTGAAAATAAGCTGATCTTTCAAGAGTTATCACCTGAAACTCAAAAAGTCGCCTTAGCGCATCAAGAAATCGATTTTGGCCTAGTGCGCTACGCCGACACCTTAAATCTGCCGCACCTCATCGCCGAAACCATCACCAGCGAACCTATGGTGTTAGCGCTGGCAAATAAACATCCCTTAGCCAGACGTAAAAGCATCGACTTGAGTGAACTCAAAGATGAGCCCTTTACCTTACTCAGCCGTGCCAACTCCGCCTCTAGCGATTTGATTATCGCCAACTGTCAGGCCGCAGGATTTATGCCGCAGCTGATACAGGAAATGGTCGAGCCCAATAGCTTGATGGCGATCATCGCTGGCGATAACAGGGTATCCATAGTGCCGCAAAGTTATGCATCACAGCCTTGGCCTAGGGTAAAGTTTATTAAATTAAAACAAACTATTCCCGCCGATATCTGTCTGATTTATCGGCCAGAAATGGCTTCGCTGCCGATTCTCGATAGCCTGAGGGACTTATTGAAGCAACAAATCAAAACCATTTAGATTGTCTCCCAAACGAGTGCTATGCTGAGTTTAATATTCAGGGTTCATATTTTAAGGATATCAAGATGGATGAATTTTTAGCGGCAGCCATTGAAGAAGCCAAGCAAGGACTCGCCGAGGGCGGCATCCCCATTGGTTCGGTATTAGTGATCGATGGCAAAATCGTCGGGCGCGGCCACAATAAACGGGTACAAAAAGGCAGTTCAGTTTTGCATGCCGAAATGGATTGCCTCGAAAATGCCGGCCGATTTAGCGCCGCCGAGTACCAAAGAGCGACCTTGTATTCCACCCTATCGCCCTGTGATATGTGCAGCGGTGCGGTATTACTTTATGGCATACCTAAAGTCATCGTCGGTGAAAACACCACCTTTCAAGGGCCAGAAGCCTATGTCAAATCCCGCGGCGTCGATGTCACTGTGGTCGATAACGCCGAGTGCAAACAACTGATGCACGACTTTATCGCCAGCCATCCCACACTCTGGAACGAAGATATCGGCGAGTAGTGGATCTTCACTCTTCTCAGTCACTTTCTATATTTCACTTGCTATCTTTTTTGTATTTCACTTTTTGTATTGGCTGTATTTCATTGGGGGCTAGCGCCTGCTAGGCTAGCCCTCCCAAATCCCAGTGAAAAGTCGAACATGCCTACTAGCGAAAGGAACTCAGCTAACGTGCCAGCCAACTTACCTAAAGATCCTTGGTCAAGATCAGACTCCACGCAGCCAGTCGTCATGGCGATTCCTGCACAGCGTAATGCCAATCTCGATGCCATTCGCGGCTTAGCCGTGTTGGGGATATTTTTTATGAATATCTATTTTATGGGCATTACTTTTTTTGGCTATGCCCCCCACGAAACGCCGCCGCTGTCGGATCACATAATCAAAGTGTTCAGTAACTTTTTCATCGAGGCGCGCTTTATCAGTCTGTTTTCCATCTTGTTTGGCGTCGGGCTTTTTATTCAATATCAGCGATTTAGCGCCAAAGGCCTAGAAGCATATCCTTTACTGCGCTCACGTTTGAAATGGCTAATGGTGTTTGGCTTACTCCACGGCATCATTATCTGGCCTGGTGATATTTTATTAACCTATGGGATCAGCGGATTTTTAGCTTTGTGTTACAAAGATTTAAGTATTGAAGCCCTTAAGCGCAAAGCGAATATTTTTATTTTAAGCGCCTTAGTGATCATTACGCTGATTAGCCTTACGGGCAGCGATGAACCTTTCACTCGAGAATCGAGTCTATTTGCAGAGCAATACAGCGCATGGACCTCAGGCTATGCCGACCAACTGTTCCTGCATTTGATGCAAGTGGGTTATATGGCGCTGGTGATCCCTTTTACCATAATGTGGTTTACGGCGGGCTTAATGTTGCTTGGCATGGCCTTGTATCAACAGGGGACTTTTGAGCGGGGGTTTAGCAAGCCACAACTGCTGAAATTAGTGCTAGCCAGCGTGACGGTATCGCTACTCGATACTGGTTTAGACTTTACGGACAACCCTATTCTAGTCACGTTTTCAGATGTGTTAATCATGCTAAGCGCTATTCCTATGGCGCTGATTTACATTCATATTATGGTTAAAATTTGCCAAAATAATCCAAATAGACTCACGCCACTGCAAAATGTTGGCAAACTCGCCTTTAGCCTCTATATTCTGCAATCCATCGTTGGCGTGTTAGTGTTTAGGCACTTCGCCCCCGAATTGCTATTGAGTCTAGACAGATGGGGATACATGGCCATGGCACTGGTTTATTCAGTAGTGCAATTACTGTTAGCCAGCCTGTATTTACGCTATTTCAAGCAAGGGCCATTGGAAAAACTTTGGCGCCACCTCGCGTTTAAAAAATACGCGGCATCACAAGAACACAAGCAAGCTTAAAAACACTGACACGAGATTGATACCAGATAATGACGAACAAAAAAACAGCCAAAACGGGCAACAGCGCTTCACCTCAAACAAATCGTGCTCAAAAGAGTCGACCACAAAACAATCGCGCTCAGAACAGTCGCACTCTGAACAATCGCGCCCAAAGTAGTCACACTCAAAAATCCAATGCAGCCGCTTCAGGCTCAAGCCTTATGCCGCTGTTATTGGTGGTGATTTTTCTTGCTGGTTTAATCGGCGCAGCGCAGCAACATATGTTGCCCTACGGCATTGCGGGTATGTACCTCACACTGAGCCTGCTAACCTTTATCGCCTACGCTATCGATAAATCCGCCGCAAAACGCGGTAAATGGCGCACTAAAGAAAGCACTTTGCATCTGCTGGCGCTCATGGGCGGTTGGCCCGGCGCCCTATTTGCCCAAAACGTATTAAGGCACAAGTCAGTTAAAGCCTCATTTAGAAATGTCTTCTGGCTCACCGTTGTCGCTAACTTAGCCGTGCTGGGTTATGGCATAAAAACCGGCGCCGTAGATATGTTTATCTAGCAAGCTATGGATTCTATGAAAATCTAAAGTTTGTCACTAAAACGCTTTAACTTATTTTAATACAAAAACAAAAGGTTAAATTATGAAAAAATTTTTAGTTGCAGTTTTGGGTGTTGCAATACTATCGGGTTGTGCCGCACCTCGCTATACAGCAAAACCAATAGAAACAAATACTAACAATGTAGAAATAGTCATTATTAAAGATAAAGAAACACGTGACGGCTTCCAAGAAACAATGGAGACATGGCTAAAAGCAAATAATTACACCTACACAGTGCAGCCTGATGGTTCTAAACATGATTTAAATAAACTCACATTAGAATATGAAGGTAATTGGACTTGGGACTTGGCATTATATTTAAAAAGCGCTGAAATTAACGCATTTCAGAATGGCCAAAGAGTTGGCAGTGTTAAGTTTCAAGTACCCTATACTGCGAACCCGAGTAAGTTTGGTAATGCTGCGAATCGTATTAGCTATATGATGTCAGCTCTATTTGGTCAAATCACTGCTGATGAAGCAACAAAAAAAGTAAATGGTTCAAGCGATTAATATCATTGAAACCTTAACTAAAAACAGGGTAATCATAGAATTACCCTGTTTAGTTTTGCACTGTTTATTATCTTTAAAACCAGCTCAACGCGATACTGATAATCACGCCTGTGATCATCAGTTGCATCAAACAAAATCCCATAATATCCCGCGCTTTTAAGCCTGCAATTGCCAGCACGGGCAGTGCCCAGAAAGGTTGAATAAGGTTAGTCCAGGCATCGCCCCAAGCTACGGCCATGGCCACCCGAGCAACATCGGCGCCCAAGGCCTGCGCAGCAGGTAACATAATGGGTGTCTGCACGGCCCATTGACCGCCTCCCGATGGCACAAAAATATTTACAATTCCCGCGCTGATAAAGCTCCAAAATGGCAGGCTATCGGCGCTGGCTATGGCCACAAAACCTTCCGAAATACTTTGGGCTAAACCCGACTGCACCATCACCGCCATAATGCCCGCATAGAAAGGGAATTGGATCACAATCCCTGCGCCGCCCTTAATGGCCTCATTCAAGCTGGTTAATAAACTGCGTGGCGTTTGATGTAAGAGGATGGCGAGAAACAAGAATAAGAAGTTCACTAAGTTAAGGTTTAAGCTGCCACCCTGTACCCAAAAGTAATAGCCTAAGTACACAAGCCCAGCGCCACCGACGCTCCAGCCGAGTAAGCGGCTATTTTCAAGCTTATCCGCAGGACGGCTTTCAAGCTGACACTCGCTCACATTGGCAGGGTTAAGCTCCAGCGCCGAAGCTGCGGGTTCGCTGCCTTTGTCGTTAAGGGCACTTGGGTCGACATAAATGCTGTCCTTGTCTTCAGGCAGCATAAAGCGATTCACTAAGGGCATGACCACAAACAGAATCGCCACTAACAGTAAGTTAAAGCTCGCGAAAATGGTTTCGCTGGTTGGGATAATGCCAATTTGTGCTTCAGAAAAATGCCCAGCCGTTGCTATGGTTAATGGGATAGAACCCGCAAGCCCACCATGCCAAACCACAAAGCCAGAATAGGCGCTGGCGACCAGCAGCCGATAATCCACTTTCACTTTACGCGCTAAGGCTTTGGCAAATAACGCGCCCACCACTAGCCCGAATCCCCAGTTAACCCAACTGGCGGCCAGTGAGACCAAGGTTACTAAAATAATGGCTTGCGGTGCCGATTTAGCGAATCCTGCAATCGCATCGAGCAGCTTTTTAATCGGCGGCGAGCTTGCCAGCATGAATCCCGCCACCAGCACTAACAGCATCTGCATCGAAAAACTCAGCAAGGTCCAAAAGCCATCGCCCCAATAATTGATGACTTCCAGTGGCGTTTTGTGTTCTGCGACCACAGCTGCAATTAACACCACTAAGGTGAGTAAAAGCACGAAAATATAGGGATCGGGTAGATATCGGTCGACGAGTTTGACCAAAGGTTTTGCCGCTTTGTTTAACATAGACTTTCCTTGTTTATTATCTAAATTCTAGTTTTTATCTGTTTTTATTGAATTTTTATTGAGTCTTAAGCCCACAGGTTAAGCGATCTCTAAAGCGGGATAAAGTCTTGCAGCTGTTTTTAACTGTAGGAAAATGTAACGCCAGTCATCCAATTAAAGGCTGAGTTGCCATAAGTAGCCTCACACGCTAAAAAACTGATAACATGGCCAAAATTAACTTAAGGTGCTCTTTATATGAAAATGTTACTTGCCATTGTGGTGATAGCTGGGGTGATTTTTTACTTTGGATACATTAGTTATTCAGGACTTGAAAATTCCACAAAAATGGAAATAGCCGCCCAAGAGAATATCCGTTTAGGCAATGAATTTTTAGCCCAAAACAAAACCAAAGAAGGTGTGATCACCACAGCTTCGGGTTTGCAATATCAAGTGTTAACTAAGGGCGATGGTACTGTTCATCCTAAAGCCAGCGATACAGTGACAGTGCATTACCATGGCACTTTGATCGACGGTACTGTGTTTGATAGTTCAGTTGATCGCGGTGAGCCTATCGCATTTCCGCTTAATCGGGTGATTAAAGGCTGGACCGAGGGCGTACAACTTATGGTCGTTGGCGATAAAGTGCGTTTCTTTATCCCGAGTGAACTCGCCTACGGCAACAGCAGCACGGGCAAGATTGGCGGTGGTTCAGTGCTCATTTTTGATGTAGAACTGCTTAAGATTGATTAAATCTGTCTTCAATGAGCCTAATTGCGTCATAAAAAGCCCTGTATTATCGCAGGGCTTTTTGTCTCTATAACTCAAATAATATTAGTATGTTGGATGATTAAGGACAGCTTGCTGCGCCAATATCAACCCATACTGCCGCAACGCCAGGTACATCACCTTTAGTCCAGTAACTCGCCTTCCACACACGACCGTTATAGCTGGTGGTTTGACCGCCGTTATACACCACACCCGCATCCCAACCGAGATCAACTTGGCTGAGTAGCTGCCATTGATCAGCGGTGCGAGATGGCGTATTGCCCTGCGTCCAGTACTTGGCTTTCCATACCAACTGACTGTGACTCACAGTATCGCCCGTGTTGTACACCACACTGGCTTGCCAAGCAGGATAGTTACCGGCATTAGGATCGGTTGCATCACAACCACCACCGATTACTTTTGGCGTCACGGTGAGATTCGTCGATGCGCTCGCATCTAAGGCACCATCGGAAACCAGCACGCTCAAACCATAGCTGGTCGCTTCGGTGACATTAGGCCCAGTGACCACTAAGGTGGCACTATTTTGTCCGGTTGCCGACACGCCAGCGGGCACAGTCCAAGCGTAAGTTAAGGCATCACCGTCGGCATCAGAGGCACTCGCCACTATGCTAACAGTTTTACCCGCTTCCACTGTGGCAGTGGCAGCTACACTCACCACGGGAGCTTGGTTCGGAGTATCCGCCTTATTGGTCACTGTCACTGAATCTGTAGCAGATAATCCTTCTGGATCAGTTACTTTAAGGCTAAAACTATAGGCAACATCAGCTTGCGTTGCACCCAATTGAATCGCCGCATTCGCCATATCGGCGTTCGCAATGGCAATCGTTGGGCCAGACACTTGAGTCCAAAGATACGTCAGCGCCTCATTTTCAGGATCGCGCGATCCGCTACCATTGAGCACCACATCGGCGGGACCTGTGACATTCACATCCGCACCCGCATTGGCAATTGGCGCTTTATTCACCGGTGGCGTAGTTCCTTCGCCATGGCCTAAACCTTCGTGCATCGCATTTAGAATATCGCCGTTATCGGCATCAATTTCCCATGCAAATAAACCACCTAACTGATTGGCAAGCACATATTGGCCCTTGGCTTTAACGGAACGCGCATCATCGAAAGTGATTAAATCACCCGTAGATGCCTTGAACAATGATGGCGCCTCGGCCGTTTCATCATAGCTGTAAGTCCAACCGCTCCCCATATATTCGTTCACTATCTGGCGATAATCCACTATGCCATCTTCCCATGTGCCTTTCACTTTACCCGTCGCTGTCCCTGTGAATGGGTTATTACCCGTGTAGCCATTAACGCCTGTCCAGCCGCGACCATACATAGCGGCACCAACCACAATTTTTCCTGGGGTAACACCTTGAGTTAACAGAGCTTTAATACCCTTGTCTGTGGTGTAGCGGGTATCAGGATCCCAACTCGCCTCATAAAGATTGGTTTGATGACCGAGTTCAGTGTTCGTCCAACCGCCATTGAAGTCGTAACTCATCAAGAAGATGTAATCCATGTACTGCTGAGCAGCCTGATAATCGACCTTTGCCATTTTTTGAGCATCGATACCAATTGCGGAAGTCAATTCATAGGTACGACCCGTCTCAGCACTTAACTCGTCGAGCATGGCGCGCAATTCACGCATTAGGGCCACATAGGTTTCACCGTCATTGGCATTTCCTAAGTTTGGATTCGCACCGCCACCACCTGGATATTCCCAGTCAATGTCAACGCCGTCAAAGAACTTCCACGTTTGCAGGAATTCCTTCACCGATGCGACAAAAGTATCGCGCTTAGTTTTATCGCCAAAGTAGAAGAAGGGATCAGATAGCGTCCAGCCACCGACCGAAGGTAAAATCTTTAGATCGGGGTGGGCTTGCTTCAGCGCCATCAATTGGCCGAAGTTGCCTTTGTAGGGATCAGAGTAGTCACTCACGCCCGCCTGTGGCATTTGAATTGCCGCCCAAGGATCGTGGATAGCGACTTTAAAATCTTCACGGCCACTACAGGCACGTTGCAGCGCTTGGAAACTGCCGTCGATTTCTTTCAAGCTATCGTTAATGCCATCACCACCGCAAATAGGGGTAAAGCCATATAAAATATGAGTTAAGTTCTGTGCTGGGATCTTATCGACTGGGAACTTACGGCCATACACACCCCATTCTACAAAGTAACTGCCGACCACTTTGCCCGACTTGTTAACGTATGGGCGATTGTTTTCTTTAAGCGGAGCATTGAGTGGCACTAAATGGCTGCCATCGGTATCGGCCACGAGGATTTCTTTGGCATCGCTCTGCGTACAACCATCGCTGTTACACAGTTGCACTTGCATCTGATAACGGCCGCCTTTGTTCACCTTAAAGTTAGCGGTGCCCGAAGCGCCAGAGGGGCCCTCCCAAGCTACATTGCCGTTGAGCAGAACTTGGGCTTTATTGCCCACATCACCACTCCAAAGGTTCCAGCTGACGGACACGTCGGCAGCATCTTTAATGGTCACCAACTGATTGTAAGCCGTAGCAGCTTGATTAACTTCGATAATAGCGAACTTGGTTTCACCCCAACCTATAGTCGGTTTGCCGGGCGCTGCGGCAAATGCACTGGCACTCACGGTAGATGCCAGCGCCGATGCCACCAGCAAGGCTGATGTTGAAATTTGAGTCTTGAACATGAGATATCCCTATTGAATTTTTTATATGAATCAATAAGGCAAACAAAGCGTAGACAGGAAACAACACTCTCTTAAGACCATGCAACACGACAGACAATTGCACGAAGAAAAACCTGTGGTATCCCCGCTATCATAGGTACAGACGAACCCTTAGACCGGAGGCTTTGCGTCCCAGTTTTTCAACTGGTTTGCCTTTTACACGCGATGACAACGTTGTCATTGCGATAATCAGCATAGACGTAAGCGCAATAAAAATGCAACAAAATATTATCAACTAAGGTAGTGGTCTGATAAGAAAGCAATTAAATACAGTTCAGCTATTTCTAATATTTACTTTGATAATTAAGGCTTTGCTGACTATTTGAGCCATAAAAAAACAGGACACGATAAGCCAAAGGCATCACCTGTCCTGTTATCAATTTCACTATTTATGCTGCTAATACTGCTTAAACCACTAGCACTGAGCCACTGTAATCTAATAGCTCAAAACCATTAGCTAACAGCATCTATGCTCCTTATGCGCGAGGATAATCCCTTGCGAGCATCACAGATAAACCTCGGCACACTAAGGTTTCCATATCATCGACGCGGTTGATTTTCATCTCAGCTAAGGGCGCGCTCAATGCCATTTGCTTTAAGCTTTCGAGGCAGCCTTTGTAGTAAGGAGCACTGTTCATCATGTTACCCGCGAGCCAAATCCGATTGGGATTAAACAAATTAACGGTCCACGCCAGCCCCATACCAAGGTAACTGCCCGCACGGTATAAATCATCCTGAGTGGTGATGTTACGGCTGCGTACAGAATCGCCACTGGCGAGTTGTTCTAAACTAAATTCGCCTGATTCTGTCATCACGCGGCAATGCCCCAACTCCCCTGCCACCCCTGTCGCTCCAGTAAAAGCTTGCCCATTAAACGCAATCGACATCCCTATCCCAGTGCCGCACATGACCAACAACTCACAGGCATATTTGGCATCGCACGTGGCTTGCATACCCGCATCCATATCGTTGCAAATAAACTTAAGCTCGCCTTGAGTTTTCACTGTGTCAAAACTCAAGCCATTGAGTCCGGGTAACGATTTACAGGCAACCAAACGATTATTTTGTACGAGTCCTGGTACGCCAATCGCTAATTGGTAATGCTGTAAATCGTAATCGCGTTCAAGCGCAGCGATTTGATTATTTAACTCTTCAATTTTAAAACCTTCGCCTGTGGGGATTTTATATTGTTCTGTATGTCCCGCGAGCTGAAGTTCGAACAGGGCTGTCGTACCGCCCACATCTATTGTTAGTATTTGCATCGCTTACTCCACTGATACATGTGCCCCACTCTGACCCCGAGCGGAGATGGCAAATGTTAGCATAGGGTCCAAATGTTAGCGATTGAATAAAACTTAAGTCGCTAATTTGTAAGGAACAAGTCTACAAAAAATATGACTGACATTTTGTTTTACTCAGATTTTATGCTAAGAATCACACAAATAAATTAAGGGTAAAACACTTAGCTTGCTCATCACAGTCAACACAAATTCACGATTGTATACAAAATCCTTTATTCGCTCCCCTTGCATCGCGCGCGTTAGACTTGCGATAATCCGAGCTGGTTAGAACTCAAATAAACATAGACCTACTTATCCTTAGGCAAGCTTTGCCTACCGACTCGCACAGCGTGCCAGTCTCACTTGGAGCCCATATGTCACATTCAATTGCCAGCCGCCTCGGTGCCATTCGCAGCGAATTATCTTCCGCCAATCTCGATGCTTTTATCATTCCCCGCGCCGACGAGTATCTGGGCGAATATGTGCCAGAACATAACGAACGTTTATACTGGGCAACCAACTTCACTGGCTCAGCAGGTATGGCTATCGTATTGAAAGATAGAGCCGCTATCTTTACCGACGGCCGTTATACGGTTCAAGTTCGTCTGCAAGTGGATGCCGCACTTTTCAGCTATGAAAGCCTGACAGACACACCGCAAATTGAGTGGTTATGTGACACGTTGCCAGCGGGATCTCGCGTTGGCTTCGATGCACGCTTGCATACTTTAGCTTGGTATGAAAATGCCAAAGCAACCTTAAGCAAAGCCCAAATTGAATTAGTGGCGGTTGAGCAAAATCCTATCGATTTGCATTGGCAGGATCGCCCCGCACCATCGAGTGCGCCGATCACGCTATTCAGTAACGAGAGTGCCGGTAAAACCAGTCTGCAAAAACGTACTGAAATTGGCGCCTTAGTGAAAAAAGCCGGTGGGGACGTTGCTTTGATTGCCGCCTTAGATTCTTTCTGCTGGCTATTAAACATTCGCGGTAACGATATTCCGCGTCTGCCTGTCGTGCTCGGCAGTGCCCTGCTCCACGCTAATGGCGATATGCAGCTGTTTACCGATTTAAGCAAACTCCCAGAGGGCATTGAGGAGCATGTCGGTGCAGGCGTTAGCTTTAAGGACGAAGCCACGCTCGCCGATACCCTTGCCAGTTTGCAGGGCGTCAAACTGCTGGCCGATCCGAACTCTGCTAACGCTTGGGCGCAAAATCTCGCCCGTGAAGCGGGGGCTAAATTGATTGCTGGCATTGATCCGGTTTCTTTACCTAAAGCGCAGAAAAATCCTTCTGAACTTGCTGGCATGCGCGCTTGTCACATTCGTGATGGCGTTGCTGTGAGTCGCTTCCTTGCATGGTTAGATGCCGAAGTTGCCGCCAAGCGTATGCACGATGAAGCCACGCTTGCCGATAAATTAGAAAGCTTCCGCCTGCAGGATGAGCGCTATCGCGAGCCAAGTTTCGACACCATTTCAGCAGCGGGCCCCAATGCAGCCATGTGCCATTACAATCACAACAATGGCACACCTGCGATGATGACGATGGACAGCATCTACTTAGTGGATTCTGGCGCGCAATATATCGATGGCACCACAGATGTGACCCGTACTATTGCGATTGGCAAAGTCACCGATGAACATAAAAAAATGGTCACGCTGGTGCTTAAAGGTCATATCGCGCTAGACCAAGCTCGCTTCCCTAAAGGCACTTCAGGCCAGCAGCTCGATGCATTCGCCCGCCAGTATTTATGGCAACATGGTTTTGATTACGACCACGGCACAGGCCATGGCGTGGGTCACTTTTTAAGTGTGCACGAAGGTCCGCAGCGCATAGGTAAAAATGTCAACGGTATCGCACTGATGCCCGGTATGGTGCTTTCCAACGAGCCGGGTTACTACCGCGCTGAGAGTTTTGGCATTCGCTTAGAAAACTTAGTCGTAGTGCAACACTGTGAAGCACTGAAAGGCGCTGAGCGTGAGATGTATGAGTTCGATGCACTGACTATGATCCCTATGGATGCCCGCCTTATCGATAAGAGCTTGCTAACGCAAGGGGAAATCGACTGGTTCAATGCTTACCATCAGCAAGTGTTCCATACACTTTCGCCGCTGATGTTTGGGGATGAACTCGCGTGGTTAACGCAAGTGACTAAAGCGATTTAGAGCGATTTAGCACTCCTGCGGATAAGTAGCGATTTAAGTCGTCATTTAAATCATCCTCTAAATCAGTTATATGCTACAAAATAAAACGCCCAAGGCTATGAGCCTTGGGCGTTTTTTTTAGCACTGCTTCTGTACTTTCAAGCCTCGTTCCTATTTCAATAGCATGCTTTCAAAACATGATAAAAAAACGAGCCTCTAAACCATAGTGGGCTGCGCCATCGGCTGATAAGCATCATCCAGCGATGCCTTAGATAACACTTCAAACTCCTGATGAATTGCCATAAAACAATCGACTAATTCAGGATCGAAATGCTTACCTTTGCCTTCAATCATTAAATCGATGGCTTCTTGGTGACTAAAGGGTTGCTTATAACATCGCGGCGAAGTAAGCGCATCATAGACATCCACCAAGGCAACGATGCGCGCCGAAAGCGGAATATCCTCACCTTTCAACCCTAAGGGGTAACCACTACCATCCCACTTTTCATGGTGACCCGAAGCAATATCTTGGCCCATCTGAATAAAAGTACATTGGGGCGCATATTCCAACAAACTGCGTAACACTTGCCCACCAATCACAGGGTGGGCTTTGATCTGCTCAAACTCCTGCGGGGTTAATTTACCCGGTTTGAGCAGAATAGCATCGGCAATACCGACTTTACCTATGTCGTGCAAAATGGCCGATAGACTAATATCTTGAATAAAATCATCGTTCAATTCAGCCGGAGGATTGTCGGCCTGCAGTCGCTGCGCCGCGAGCATTTTTGAATACTGCCGCATACGTAATAGATGCGCGCCCGTTTCGTTGTCTCTGTATTCGGCAAGTTTGGCTAACCCTAATACAGTCGCTTGGCGTGAGGCTAAGGTTGAATCGAGTGAATCCGCCAACTTACCTAATAAGTAAGTGATGGTTAGCGTCAACATGGCATTGGTTACAATAAAATTGACCACGACAACGGCCCAAATACCCAAACTGTAACCGTGAATATCAGGCCAGTTTAACCAGCCAAAGTGATAGGCAAGCCCAATCAGAACCAGACTCAGCCCATTCAAATATTGGGCATATAAACTCGCGCGACTTCCTAAGAAAATGCCAACTAATGGCGGAAAGATAAATAACCAGAAGAACCCCGCACCCGATGGACCTATCGCAATCAAAAAACCAACGCCAATAGCAAACCCCAAGAAGCAGCCACAGCCAAAACGCGTGCTATCAGCAAGCTTAGGAAAATACAGCAAAAATAGTAAAAAAAGATAAGCCAGCGTATCGAATACCACCATAGACCAAAGATCGGCGATGACACATAAATACACGCTGGTGATATATACGGGCACGCAGAGAAGCGCAAGAAAGCCAAATAGACGTTCAAAAATCAAACGTCGCCAATGGGGAAGTGCCGCTGCTGTCCCCAAGGACGCGGTAGCCAATTTAGCTACGCCACGTCTAAGTGATATCGCCATGGGAAAATCCTCTTATGTTGCATTCCCGCTATGAGCTAATGAAGCTGAACTTATGAACCTAAGCTAATGAACATGAGTTAATAAACTAAAGGGTGCGGATAATATTATAAAGCTGAGGCAAAGCCAGATAAATCACACGCTCAGCAAGTCATAGTTTGTTGCCCATTAAAGAATAGACTAAGACGAATAAAGCGCCCGAATGAATGCCGCGATATGGCAACCGAATCAACGACATTAGTCCAATATCGCAGAGCTGATTTAGTCGATAACATGAGCGATTAATATCCACTCAATATCTGAGGAAAAATAACCCTATACAAAATACTGAAATTTGCGTTTTAGCAGGATAAACGCTCGTTTAATTCTGTATTTGCATTACTTAAAAATTTTATATTTTGCAATAGCTTATAAATACAACGAACGATTGATTTTCATAGGTAAGCCATCAAAAAGCGCTCTCCTATACCCATACAAAAATGATAGTCTTATCACATAACAAGCTTACCCCAATGAGAGTAAGCGCAAGAAAATTAGCGCCTAACACCGCGCCCCTGAACCCCAATGAATCATATCGGCCCTGAATGGACACACTAAATGAGCCAGAGTAACGCGTCTGCCAACAGAACACTGAATGCACAGAGATCAGATCAAGAAATCCGCTTAACACCACAGGACGAACTCATTTCCACCACCGACACTCGCGGTGTTATCACTTACGTTAATGCCCGTTTTGCCGAAGTCTCAGGCTATAGCGCCCAAGAGTTAGTCGGCAGTGCCCACAATATGGTTCGTCATCCCGATATGCCGAGCGCCGCCTTTAAAGAAATGTGGGAAAAGCTTAAGTCGGGTCAATCTTGGCGCGGCATAGTGAAAAACCGCTGTAAGAATGGCGGCTTCTATTGGGTCGATGCCTTTGTCTCGCCATTGTTTGAAAACGGCACCATTGTCGGTTATCAATCGGTGCGTATTCAGCCTCAGGCCGCCTACGTCAGCAAGGCGAACGAGATATACCAAAGACTTAAACTGGATAAATCCATTTCTAAGCCCTTAAGCTTAATGCAGAAACGTATCCTCTCGGCGGTTGTCGCCTCGACCGGCTTATTGATCGCAGGCTACTTTTGGGGCTGGGGCGTGATTATCGCGGGGGCGGTTTTGATGAGTATAAACTTGGCTATATTCTACGATGAGGCCTTTCGCATTCCCGCTAAACTGATTGAAATGCAAACCAAATACGACTCTATCAGTCGCTACATATACTCGGGTGCCGATACGTCTTCTATCCTCGATTTCCAGCTCATCATGCTGCAAGCCAAAATGAATGGCGTACTGGGGCGCACACAAGATCAAGCCAATCAATTGCACGCGATTGCCGATCAATTAGTGGTCGCGACCGAGCAAACCTATGTCAGCCTAGATCAAGAGAAAAGTCAGTTAGAACAGCTCTCTGGCGCGATGGAAGAAATGAGTTCAACCATCACAGAAGTGGCGCAGAATACCCATCTCACGTCCACCAGCATCAATACCGCCTACGATCTCTGCCTTAAAAGCAGCGCCAATATGAAGGCCAACACTCAAAAAGTGGAACAACTGGCCAAGTCTGTTGCCGATGCCGCTAACAATGCCCATCAATTGAATAAAGAAGCCGAGCAAGTTGCTAATGCGATGGGCGAAATTGACTCCATCGCCGAGCAAACCAATCTTCTCGCCCTCAATGCGGCCATTGAAGCTGCCCGTGCGGGTGAACAAGGCCGTGGGTTTGCCGTGGTCGCCGATGAAGTGCGCGCGCTGTCGAGCCGAACCCAACTGTCGACCAACAGTATTTCAAAAAGTGTCGATAAGATGTTCACTATGCTCAACGCATGGGCCAAAGAAATGGAACAAAGCCGCCAACACGCGGAGCGCTGCGCTAGCGACATCCAACTGTCCGCCGACAATGTGAATACCATTTACCAAGAAGTGAGTGATATCCACACCTTTGCCCAGCAAAATGCGGTCGCAGCGGATCAACAGCGTCAAGTGGTCAACGAGATTGCCAGCAACATACACTCCATCACCCATTCAAGCGCAGAGAACTTGGCCGCAACCCATCTGATTGGTGATGCCGCCCATCTGCTTAAGCATAATGCCGAGAAAGCCCTCGGCTTGAGACGCACTTTCGGTTAGTCATAAGCAAGATATAAAAAAGCCGCAGCCAAAACTGCGGCATTTTTCTATCACGTTCTTTTAGCCCGTTCTTTCCGCCAGCCCTCACTCAACCTAGAACATACTCTGCCAAGTGCGTACTCAATCCAGAGCTGATCCAACCCAGTGCTTGCAGAATTGGCCCTATCCCGCCTGAGCCGTCGCTAAGGCTTTTATCTCTTGGCGATAAAATGATGCAGATAAAATGCCAAAACACTAAAAAGTTCAGGTTTTAACCGAAATTTTTGCTATACTCCGCGCCCGCCATTTTTCTTATAAAATCTGTGTGGAAGAATGAGCCAGTCGGCACGCCTCTCTCCTTAGTCGAGTAAATAATAGAGGCTCGCGGTGCTTGAATGTTTGAATAAGTGAACGATAGGAATCCAAAATGAGATTTGAATCTTTTAGTTTTTCCCCCGAGATTTTGCGCGCTATCTCAGATTGCGGTTATCAACAAATGACGCCTATTCAGCAGCAAGCGATACCTGCTATCCGCCGCGGCCAAGATGTCTTAGCCAGTGCCCAAACCGGTACGGGTAAAACCGCCGCTTTCGCGCTGCCGATCCTGCAAAAGATGGTTGAAAATCCAAGCGAAACGTTAAAGTCGAATGCCCGCGTATTAATTCTTACGCCGACCCGTGAGCTTGCGGCTCAAGTCGCTGACAACGTTACGGCTTACTGCAAGTACTTAAACTTCAGCGTGTTAACCATTTATGGCGGCGTAAAGATAGAAACACAAGCGCAAAAGCTGAAACGCGGCGCCGATGTGATTGTTGCCACCCCAGGTCGCTTACTTGAGCACCTTACCGCCTGTAACTTAAGCCTGTCGAACGTCGACTTTTTAGTCCTAGACGAAGCCGACCGTATGTTAGACATGGGCTTTAGCGCCGATATCCAAAAGATCCTGCAAGCGGTAAATAAGAAACGTCAAAACCTGTTGTTCTCGGCCACTTTCTCTAGTGCGGTGAAAAAACTCGCCAACGACATGATGGTTAAACCGCAAGTGATCAGCGTTGATAAGCAAAACACTACGGCCGATACGGTTAGCCAAGTGGTTTATCCGGTTGAACAACGCCGTAAACGTGAACTGCTGTCTGAGCTAATCGGCAAGAAAAACTGGCAACAGGTCTTGGTATTTACCGCGACCCGTGATGCCGCCGATACGCTAGTCAAAGAATTGAATTTAGATGGGATCCCCTCTGAAGTGGTCCACGGTGATAAAGGCCAAGGCAGTCGTCGCCGCGCCCTACGTGAGTTTGTGGCGGGTGATGTGCGCGTACTGGTTGCCACCGAAGTCGCCGCCCGTGGTCTGGATATCCCAAGCCTTGAATACGTAGTTAACTATGACTTACCTTTCCTCGCCGAAGACTATGTCCACCGTATCGGTCGTACAGGCCGTGCGGGTAAAACTGGCGTAGCCATTTCATTTGTGAGCCGCGAAGAAGAACGTACCTTAGCCGATATCGAAAAACTGATCGGTCAACAAATTCGCCGCGTCACTGTACCAGGTTATGAAGTAGGCAGCCGCGAATTGCTATTAAAGCAATTGCAAACCCGCCGTAGCTTTGCCAAGAAGCAACAAAGAACCGACAATGTCGGCGCTCAAGTTACTGCTGAGAAAAACATGCAAGGCCGCCGCGTAAAAATGAAGGTGGGTCAAGCACCGAGCAAAGCGAAAAAGCTTAAGTAATCGCTAAAACGGGCGGTGTAAAACGCATAGCGTTTAACCCCATCCCACGTGTTTTAGTCTAATCGGCCACACAACTGTTGTGGCCGATTTTTTTATGCCCAATTCGATAAAGCACTGCCCGCTTTAACCAACAGCAATCCTTTATTGATAACAAAACGACCATAACGCGGGGAACAAACTCAGCAACGTCGCCCCCGCTAGCAATCGCTCACGTCCGTTAAGCTTTTTACCATCAACAACTTGGCGGCGACTGTAGAGAAACAAGAGTAACCCTGGGCCGTAAAGTAGCAAGGACAGCAACAGATACTCGACGCCTGCGGCATAGAGTAGCCAGAGTCCATAACCGCTCGCCACCAGCGCCACAATTCTCATAAGCCCATTGCCCTGTCCACTCAAAGAAAGCTTCAGCAGGAACAGTCCAATCAATAGATAAGGCACTAAAATCATCGACGTAGAAATGAGTAACAGATTGGTATATCCCTTACCTAGCAGCCACACCAGTAACAAACAAAACTGCACTGTTAAGCTAGATAACCAGAGGGAAGCGATAGGTGTGCCGTTGTGATTCTGCCGCAAAAAGATGGCAGGGAAAGCACCGTGGCGGGCTGCGCTGAAAGGCACCTCTGCCGAGAACAGGGTCCAACTCACGTAGGAGGCCAGCACAGAAACAATAAGCCCGACACTGATCAGCGCCTTGCCCCAAGAGCCGCTCATGTGCCCCATCAGTCCCGCCATAGAGGGATTAGGCAGTGCAGCAAGTTCAGGACGAGCTAAAATCCCCAGCGCTAACACAGAGATAAGCACATAAAGTAGTAGCGCCAGCACGACGCCAAGGACAGTCGCCGTGCCCACATCCCGCTTATTTTTAGCACGCGCCGATAACACTGCCGCACCTTCGATACCGGTAAATACCCAAAGCGTGATCAGCATAGTGTTACGCACTTGTTCAGACACTGGCACAGCTAAAGTGCTGGCCGCTTGGTCCTGAGCAAAAGTCACAGGGTCAAAGTAATAGCAGGCAAATAGTACGAATAGCAATAACGGCAAACTCTTGGCCAATGTCGCCACCAGATTGAACATGGCCGCCTGCTGTACGCCGCGGGAGACCAACCAATGCACCGCCCACAAAATGCACGACTCACCGATAAAGGCGGCCTGCGTATTACCCTCGCCAAACCAAACTTGCTGCGGCGTATCGACAAAGCTACCAAGGGCGGCAAACGCAATCACTAAATATCCCACCACGCCTATGGTGGCGCAAAGCCAATAGCCCCAAGCAGAAAAAAAGCCCACCAGCTCACCAAAACCGGCTCTGGCGTAGGTATAAATGCCGCCATCAAGCTCAGGCTTCAAGCGCGACAGATAGAGGAAACTCGCAGCCAATGCCAAGATGCCCACACCAGTGATCCCCCAGCCAATCAGCACAGCTCGAACACCCGCCACTTCAGCCATGTTTTGCGGCAGGCTGAAAATCCCAGCACCTACCATAGAGCTGAACACTAGGGCTGTGAGTGACCAGAGACCTATCCTGTTCTCTTTCATACAAAATCCTTAGCGCAAACGAGTAGAAAGAGCCTGAATGTGTTCGGGACCAATGCCACAGCAACCACCGATAAGCGAAGCCCCAACCGCGCGCCAACGCTCAGCCCAACCGAGATAATCGAGCGGTCCAAGATCGGCACGGATCTCATCCAGACCATCGTTAGCCGTCGCCTCTTTCGGCTGAGGAGGAAACGCATTGGCATAGGCACCGAGTCGAATATCGGCACGCCCCAGAGCACTCAATCTGTCGCTGGCCACCTGTAATGCCGCCTCAATCACCTCAGGCTGACAGCAGTTGAACAGAATCGCATCGACACCGACAGCCACTAACGCGTCGATAGCATCTGCCACCCGCTCACCGGAGCGAAGTGTCGGTTCACTGCCTAACGTCTCGTCCTCTAAGGTAAAAGAAACCCAAAATGGTTTGCCATCTTCTGGCAGCAAGGCCTTGATGGCTAAAGGCTCAGCAATCAAACTCATGGTTTCGGCTAACCAGAGATCGACACTGGGCGACAGCGCTCGAATGAGTGGAAGCGCCAGTTCACTCACCCTCGCGGCCTCAAATAAATCGGCACGGTAAGAGCCGAACAAGGGTGGCAATGAGCCCGCGACGCGAACCGCATTTGCGTGTTCATCCGCGACATCCCGTGCCAATTTGCCCGCCAATGCAGCCAGCGCTTCACCCTCGGCGGCAAAACGCTCGTCGCCGATATGAAATGGCACGAGTGCATAACTGTTGGTGGTGATGACTTTGGCCCCACTGGCTACGTAGGCTTGATGTACCTCAGTCACGGTTTGTGGCGCTTCTATCAGGGCCAACGCCGACCACTCAGGCTGTCGAAAGGGTGCGCCCCGTCTTGCCAACTCACGCCCCATGCCACCATCCAAAACCCACAGTTGCTGCTTATCCATCTTGCTTACCTCAATCTTTTTATGCGACTTCGTTTTACTAAGGCACTCATAGTTAATGAGAATCCTGCTACCTAGCACCTTGCTGCGTTCGATGACGACAATGCATAGCTTCAGTGAGTACCTTAATAACTGCAAAACCATCTAGACGTTTAGATGGCTATTACAAAGTAACGGAATCTCGATTTAGCCGCAATCGATATCAGTAAAAAAACACGGATTAATCTCAAACTTGAATAAATGGATGCCGCTGCGCTACGAAAACATGTCCAGTTGACGGCAAGAGACGAGATATTGATGGGATCGTTGATGGAAGACATTGATAAATGACATTGTTGCGGAATGAGCTAAAGAACGTAGAAGATGATGGCAAAAAGTGGAGAACAAGATGAGTGCCCTCCATGTCTTTGGATAATATGAGATTGGTATTTACCCAAGTCGTTTAACTATTTCCAGCGCTGCAGCCAAAGGCCTTCATCTTTTAAATCATGCCAGTTTATAGGTATAACTCGCTTTGACATCACAGCTTCAATTGAGCATGAGATCACTAAGCCTTCCTCATCAAACTCAATCTCAGTGACTAAAAAATGTTTTTCTTTATTGGTCGGCTTAACGGCGGTCCACTTACTGTTGAGTAATTTCTTAGGGTTAATTTTATTCATCAAAACTCCGCATGACAGCTAATTTGCTGGGTTATGTAATAACTTCCGCTCATCCCCGTTCCTTTAGAGACTCGCTTAAGAGCGCCTTGGCCAATACGAACAATACAGCAAGACCGCGCAATGGCACTTACACAAAAAGCACTTAAGCGAAGATCTCGTCAACGGAGATGACTTAAGCAACAAATTACATAAGCAGATCACGCAAGCAGATCTCAGTACTAGAGCAGACAAAAGATAACTGTCGGTGCTTAGAAATGCAGCCATTGAAAGATAACGTTAGGAACGCCCATGTCAACCATACTAAAAACACTTTGCCTCGCTGGCACACTATTGCTCACTAGCTTTACGACTCTGGCGCAGCCCATTGCCAGAGATGAGTTTTCCATCAGTCCGCTACTCAATGGTCAGCAAATTCCTAAGGTAAACTTGCAAGATATCAAGGGTAAAACCGTCGATTTAGCCGAGTTAACCCAGCAAAAACCGACCATCTTTTTCTTTTACCGCGGCGGCTGGTGCCCATTTTGTAACAATCAAATGGGGCAACTAAAAGCGATTGAGCCTGAATTACTAAAAATGGGCTTTCAGTTAGTGGGTATTTCACCCGATACACCAGCTCAACTTAAGGCTTCGGCGGCAAAAAATGAGCTTAAGTATCTGCTGCTTTCCGATGAAAAAATGCTGGCAGCGCAAGCCTTTGGCTTAGCTTTTTACACAAGCGAAAAGGTCACTGAAATCTATACTTCGCGTCTTCATGTCGATAATCCAATGTGGACGACTCCCGAGGGAGCCAAACGTTTAGTCTTACCTGTGCCCGCCATTTATATTAGCGATGATAAAGGTTTGATTCATTTCCAATATGTGAATCCTAACTACAAGGTCAGACCCGCACCTAAGCTGATCTTAACCGCCGCAAGTTTGGTGGGATCGCAAGAATAAATATCGGTTTATCGACCGCTTTGCTAAACTAGCTCCGCCGCAATCAATATCGTCCAAGTTCAAATAGATAACATCACTTCAGCCCGCGGCGGAGTCATAATGAATTCTCAAACCTATAACCAAGCTGTGCTCGAACTCGCCTTTGCGGGTCTTGCCGATTTAACCGCTTCAGCACAGACCAAGAAAGCCCAGCGCACTTCTGCGCAGGAAAGTCATTTTTTGTGTAATTGGATGGTCGAGTCCTTAAAGGAAAAACGCTTTTCTAAACTGGTAGCCGACGATCTGACGGCTTGGATACGTTTGGCTCGCAGCCAAGGTGCGGGCGCCGAACTCAAGCATTTGCTAGAAAGGATAGTGCATCAATATCAAACAGTTGAGACATCAGATCAAGCGTTAGGTACGGCATTAAATGCCATGATAGCAACCTTAAAGCAAGCCGAATGGTTAGTCTTTACTGACACTGAAATCAGCGCCAAGCTCAAACTCGATGGTGATGGTCAATCTAGCTTAGTCATTGATGCAAAAGAATTTAATCAACATATTAAAGATAATCAGTTAGTCAAACCAATCAACTTATATGTCCGCGCCGATGAACAGACCCTAACGCGTATCGCCCTATCCCATGGGTTATTACTCAGCCAAGGCAATAAGAAAACCAGCTTGGTTAAGCACCATAAAACCTACCAAATTTTCCCGCATAATCAGCAGCCCGCCCTGTGTCAGCTATTGGCTTAGGTGTCATAGCGTAAAGTGTAATGGCGTAAAGCTGAAAACTGTTTAACTATGGCTGATGTGACTGATTGTGACCCAATAAACAATTTATTCACACAGCTTAGGTAGAATGGCCATCGGATAGGCCTTGGCTAAAGCAGAGATAATAAGGATAAAAGCAATATGGTTAAGCGATGTTTGCAGTATAAACACTTAGTTCGATTTGCCTTGTTTGCCCTTTGCTTTACTCAACCACACGCCTATGCGGAGCAGCTCAAATACAATATCACTGGCTCCTATTCTTGGTATCCGTATTTTATCGGCGATCAAGCCGAGGCGCCGGGGATGATCACTGAACTTATCCCGATGATTCTATCCCTCGCTAAAATCGACGGTGAAATCCTCACCCTGCCGCCAAAGCGCACTAATAACGCTCTGGAAACCGGTCAACTCGACTTTGATATCGTCAGCCCGAGTTGGTTTGAAAAGCAGGATTTGGGACCGCTGTTTGTCAAATCCGCCCCCATAATGCAAATCACCGAATATGTGGTCACCCTGCCTGAAAATGTCAGTAAATATAAGGATATCGACCAGATTAAAGGCAAACAAATCGGGACTGTGCGCGGTTATTTATACCACGACGATAAGGACTTTATCCGTGCCGACTTTACCTCTGAGCAAGAGTTAGTCAAAGCCTTAGATAAACACAGAGTCGATGCGATTATTTCCGGTAATTATCCAGCCTTGTATTGGTCGACTCAGTTGCGGATCCCTGTCGCCCTTGCGGCGGTGCATTCCGATGGGGACTTAGTGTTTAGGTTACGTAAGGAACATGCCGATTTGCTGCCTGCCATCAATCAAGCGATAGCTACCCTAAAAGCCAACGGTAAGATTGATGCGATAGTCAAAAAGTACACCCAAACACTGGCAAGCTGATCCTATGCTCAAGCATTGGCGTTATTAAGACCACAGTTACAGCTTGGGCTTAGCTCAATCGTTTTTTTTCGTTATAACATCATCAGCATGCCATCTGTCCACATTTCCCGTCATCAATAAAAAAGCGCCCGCAGGCGCTTATCGATACAGATCCAAGGTTTATCAACACTTATCAATAGCTCAACTTATTCAGCTTAATGTCAGTTTGACCATTCACAGGGATCGTAATTGGCGAGGACAGCGGCATAGCTGTGGCTCAGTCCTTGAGTCGAGTAATAGTAACCTTTGCCCTGTTTATCCACGGCATAATGGATATCTTCCGCCCCAAGCTGCTGCGGCAATTGCTCACGCACATTGGCTAATTGGGGCTCATCATAAAGATAGGGGGCAAAAGTCAGCACACTCTCCTGATACACCTCAGTATGGCGGCAACTATTGCGGCGAATTTGAGCTATGATGGCCTCAAATGCATCACCGCGCTCCAGTGCTAACCATTGCTCGGCATAGCGCTCAACGATACTTTTGTCGGAATAGAAAAAATGCCGCTTATCCGACAAACGCATCTGCACATCCGCATAAGCCTCATTGAGGATCAGTTGAATATAACCCGCAACCGTTTGCTTATTATCCCATTCTAGCCCTGCCACGGCGGCAATTTGCTCCGCCGTGACTAAACGTCCATGTTGGCTAAATACTCGGATATAACCGACGAGTTCAATCATTTTTTCACTCATAATGTCCAATCATTGTGTTCACTCATAATGTCCAGTCATAGTGTTCACTCATAATGTCCAGTCATAATGCCCAACTAGAGTGTTCAAGCGGGTAGCAAGCCTCGCGCCGCTAATTTGTCGGCGACAAAGCCCAGGCTAAACTTGTCGAGTGTGGCCCGCGTTGGTGCACCCGTTTGAATGTCCCAACCAAAGGCTTCGTAGAACATGTCCAGCGAGGTTTGCATGTCGGCACGATCCATCTTGATGGTGCCCTCTTCACCGAAGTTTTTGTCTGGGTCCATATCGTAAACCCAGTCGCTGAGAACATCGTGCTCTTCACGCATATTGCCCTCATTCATCTGCAACATGGTTAAGGCGCGGTGCAGATGCAAGACTCTTTCCGCCTTAAAATCTAACTCAGTTTCACTGGTTTCAATCCCTGTAACTAGGCTGAACATTTGCGATTCTATGGTGCTATCGCCTTCATAATTACGGTTCTTATCGGGCGATGCCAAAAGCGGGAACATCCAATTACACAGTGTCAGCGAGTCATGCAGCACGTTTTTCACTAAAGACCACTTAGCAAAGCGAACCTTAGCGGCATTAATCGGGGTATACCACTTCACCTTATCAAAAGCGCCCTCGCCCCATTTTTTCTCGGCGATGGCGACTGTCATATCGTGGGGTAACCCACTGTTAACTATGTTGATGTGGGAATGGCACTGGGCATCGCGGTTAAAGACGACGTTGATTAAGGTGCCCACTTGACCCGCGGTTTCACTCGCATGGTGCACGGCGGCGTTGGTTTTTCGGTTAAAGACCTTAGTTTTACTCTCTTTATGTATGTCCCAATACCCTAATGCGGGGTTTGTGCCATCTAAGCCCCAACGCGCGATTAAGTCATACAATCCATCCGCCATATGGGAAATTTCGCCTTCTTTGTAGGCAATGCGGCGATAGAAATCGATTAAGAAGGCAGGATCTTGATTATCCCAAAGCGCCCAAGGAATGCTGTTGTACTCCTCTTCAGGCAGTAAATCTTTGAACATATCGTGTGTTTTTAAAAACTTAAAGATATGAGAAATCAAACCATAGTTACACCAAATACCGTAGTCATCGAGGATCTGTGCCCCCAAAGCTCCCGCCATTGCATGTGCTTCTGAACCGTTTGTGGTGCCCATCAAATACTGAGGCACGAGGAATCCCATACAGACGTTGGCAATATGCTCGGTCTTACGACCATATTTACTCTTCAGTTCAGGGACTTTAAGCTCGCAGAAACAACGTATTGGGCATGAATGGCAACCGCCAGTGCGCTTCATCCACTTGTTGGCATATTCGACGCCTATGTAGCTTTCGGCCATCGAAGTGCGAAATCCAATACGGTTACGCTCATTCCAAGGCACTTCGCCTAAATCGATTTCTTGATCGGCGGCGCCCCACTTAAGGCCAGGTCGTGATTTCCAGCGACTGATAGGGGCTGAGTACTCGGCCCAAGATTGCGGCGTCGAAGGCACCACACCATTATTATTGGCGCCGATAATGCCTAAAATATGGTCATCTAAGGCGCGCATTTTTTCATTATTGGCGGCAATTTTGACGGCGCCGGTGCCGATAATGCCGATCCCTTTACAATTTTTTGAGCCCATAACTGAGCCATGACCACCCGCAGAGTGTCCGCCCTGAGTCATGATGACAGACAGCGGCACTTGGTTTTCACCCGCTTGGCCAATCGCCGCCACTTGTGCATTGGGGCCCATCATTTGCGCTATCATGGCGTGGGTATCGAATATGCCTTTGCCCCATAGCGCATCGGCGAGTTCAATAGTGACCTTGTCATCGACAATTTTTAGCCACACAGGGCTCGCCGCTTTGCCTTCAATTGCAATCGCATCGAAGCCGGCAAATTTCATTGCAGGTGAAAAATGGCCACCAAAGTGACCGTCGGCAATAAGGTGTTTTTCAATCACCGGACTACGGGAAGTAATCGTTGTTCGTCCAGTACAAATCACCCCTGAACCCGTTAATGGCCCCGCAGAGAAGACAATAATATTCTCAGGATCGATTGCCTTTATATTGTCCTTATGACCATCCCACAATATTTTATAACCAATACCCATACCATCAATATAGTCATAATATTTTTCTATGGGATCATACGAAATCGTATTTGTCGTTAAATTAACTCTAAGGACTTTTCCTGCCCATCCACCAATTATATTACTCATCATATTTCACCTCGATTCAAGAAACTAAGCCGGTATATTTTTCATATTGTTCTAATGCAGCTTCGGCTTCATCCCAAGGATAAAATTTAATTGCCCCAGTAGGACAAACTTGAGCACAAGCAGGCTGGCCATTGCATAAATCGCATTTCACGGCTTTCATTTTACTGCGGACGACTTTAATCACTTGCTGCGGACATTTATCAGCACAATAACCACATCCAACACAGAGTTCTTCATCAACCACTTTGGCGCCGGTTAGCGGGTTGGTTGAAATAGCCTGTTGCGGGCACACTTGTGTACAGACCTCACATTGGCGGCAAGTGGCAGGAATTATGGTGCCATCACCGCATTCGCCATGCTGTATGTGATAGTTAAATTGCATGCCATGCGGGCCGAAGTTCATGTTATGTTCGACTTTTACGCGCGCCAGCGTTGGACTACTGTCGCCCTCGTGGTTCCAGCTGCAGGCAATCTCGCAGCGTCGACAACTCACACACACCACAGGGTTGACCACCATTAAACCACCGGCCATGACTTCTACGACTTCCTGACTGTCATTGTCGCTGCCACAACCGGTAAGAAAGCTAATCAGTGTCCCGTGATATACAGTACCGACAGCAACGCCCATACTGCTTTTAAGTATTCCTCTTCTGGTAATCATATTCGATCCTTTATTAGTCAAAGCAATATAATTAAAATATGCATACACTTTGATTCCCGACAATTTATGCTAGAGTAATATCTATTATTATTTTACGTCTGCGTCACACTTACCCAAATTGGGGCAGTATTAGATCAAGTTACACGACTTGTGTCTGACTAACGCTTTTAAGAATTAACAATTAAATATATCGAAAATTAAAATAATGCTTCAATTCAAACTACCTCAATATAATTAATCAAAAAGGTTTAAAAGCGGTTAATTAACTGCCACTCAACGCATAACTCAGTTAATATCTAAAACGCATACATTCCGATTAGAGTCCCGACAGAATCTAATTAAAAAGGAATGGAAAATGATGAACACGAATACCCGTTCTCAATGGAAAATCTTTACGCCAATTGCTGTTGCAGTCTGTCTGATGACCGCCTGTTCCGATGGTGAAGAGGGTAAAGAAGGCCCACCTGGAATTGTGAGTATCAGCATAGAACAGGCCGATACTCTTAAAGCGACAATTGAAAAAGTCGCTATCGATGCGCAAACTCAAGTGCAGGTCGATTTCTTTCTCAGTAACGCCAATGGCATTGCCGTCACTGGACTAGAAAACCTTAAGGAGCTAGACACCTTAGGCCTTGGTATCGCCAAGCTTGCACCACCGCAGGCGCACTATCACATCACTCAAGCCACAACTGATGCTGCGGCGCAAACTAGTGTTGTCACAACGAGTGAGACCGCCAGTACGACAGATACCGCATTGCAATGGACCAGCTACATCAACAACCAAGTGGAACCCGCGACCAATGCCCAAACCAATGCCGTAACACAATTTCAAGCGGGCATTGAAAGCAGCTGTAAAACGACGTGTTTAACCTCGCTAGGCGCAGGTCTATACCGTTATACCTTTAGCAAACCGCTGACGGCATACCCGCAATTTGTGGGACTCGATACCCAATACACGCCAGAACTGACCCACAGGATTTACCTAGAACTCAAACCGTTAGCCAATAGCCCAATCGACACTCAGTTGATTAACAGCGTATACGACTTTGTTCCCGCCACGGGACAAACTGTCGCAGCGGACATGGGCCGCAAAGTTATCGCACCTGAGCAAGCGTGTTTTCGTTGCCATAATGCCGATTTAGCCAATGCCGATACCCGCCTTTTGATGCACGGCAGTAAACGTTTTGCCTTTGAGGGCTGCGTGGTGTGTCACACGACTTATTCTGGCGATCCTGAAACCGGTAACAGCTTAGATATGGCGACATTGACGCACCAGATCCACCAAGCTAAATATCAAATCGTCGGCCACAAGGGACAGTTATATGACTTCTCCAATGTGACCTTTCCCGGCGATATGAAGCAGTGCCAGCAATGTCATATCGCTGACGCAGCGGCGCAAAGCAGCAATTACAATATCCCCAGTAAAACCGCCTGCCTTGACTGCCATAAAGCGCAAATTCCCGCCGACTGGAATGGCACTGTCGCGGGGTTATTCCATAATAGGGAGATTTTTGCCAAGCCATGGGCACTCAGCTGTAGCGGCTGTCATCCCGATAGCAATAATCCCCAAGGTGTGGGGCTATTTCACAATGCCGCAGTGAACACGGCAGCTAAACTGGCGAGCGATTACCAAGTTAAGTTACTGAGCTCGCAGCTCAGTGTTGAGGCGCAAACTCTAGTCGTCACACTACAAGTGCAGCAACTTGACCAACTTCCCGCTACTCAAGCCATGATTAAATCTTTCTGGTTAATTGCCGCGGGTGAAACCAATCATACCGACATGCCAGTTAATAATGGCCAGCGTAAAGTGTGGGATTTATTGGCAAACACGAGCGATGTTGCCTTAAACATCACGGCGCCCAATCAGTTAACGGTCACTATATCTAACTTATCGACTGCTGACTTTGGCGATCTGAGCCAATCTAAGCTCTACAGTAAATTGGTGCTCTGCGCCGATAAAAACACTGGCTTTGCCGTTGACTGTAATATCGCCAATCACAATGTGAACCTCAGCGCGTTGAATACGCTCACCCTGCAAGGTCAAACAGTTACGGCAAAGGCTAAGGTCGATGAAAAGGCTTGTCGCCAATGTCATGATCAAGGCTTAGAGGACAGAGTCCTGTCGGCGCATCAAATGAGGGGGATTTTTGAGCCTACTAGCAGCTGCGGTACCTGCCACGCACCGCAAACCGCAACCGCGCTAACAGATGGACAATGTCAAAGCTGCCATAGCAATGATGCGATCATGTACCTCAATGCAGGCATAATGCATACTCCAGGTGCCGACCAAATCAAGCCCTATCGCACCATCAACAATACCTTGAGCTACAGGGAGTTAGTGCATTCACTGCACGCGGGAACCCGTACTGTCGTCGGTTTTGACAACCCACGCCCAGAACTTACCTACCCTAATGCGAAAAACAACTGCAGTGTTTGCCATAGCGCTGGGCAACTGGATCTCGCGGGACTGAGTGCAGAGCAATCCCTGTTAGTTGCCGCACCCGATGCCGTCAACAATGGTCAAATTGCCGAGTATTCGCCAACCTTGGCAACCTGCGCCGCCTGCCATACGCAAAAGGATAGCTTAGTGGTTCACGCACGTGGCTTTGGTGGGGTTTATCAAAGCGATGCCAGCGGAGGGCGAATTTACCAAGCTGGGCAAGAATCCTGCGCCATCTGCCACGCCGAAGGTCGTTCATCGGGTGTCGATAAGGTGCACCAATAGGCTGGTAGATTTTATCTCGCCCAAAAACAAAACCGCTCGCAATAATGCGAGCGGTTTTATTTAATCAGGTTGATTTATCAAGCTGATTTATCAAGCCATGACTCAGTGCTGACTTCACTCAGCGCAAAAGCTTACTTGGCGGATTTAATCTCATAAAGCTCAGTCATCAAGCTAACCTCATAGAGTTCGCTAAGTCGACCTTACAGCTTAGGCACGCTTTGACTCTCGACCACATGCGTTTGGCTGTAATCTTTAAGCTCAGCATGAGACGACTTCACACCACTTAACGCCTCGGCGGTTAACGTATTATTGCCGTTCAATAAATCATTCAAGGTGCCAGTATCACCGTTCACTAAGCCCAGCTCTCTAAGCATGGCATCGACAACCGGCGCATTAGCGCGATAGTTTAATGCGGCACTGGTGACTTGCTCGGCAATGCCACCTTGATGGTGAGCGCCTTCGCCACCCGCGGCAAATTGATTGCCAGCGCCATAGCCTTGAAGAATTTTAATGCCTTCAATGTTTTCCAACGGTTTAACGGCTTGTGCCACAATTTCAGGCAACGCTTTTAAAATCGCGAGGGATTTTTGCAGGGCAATTTGCTCATCACTCAAGACGTTTTCAGCTTCGTAAAGCGCTTGTTTACCCGCAGCTTCAACGGCATAGACTTTCTCATCCGCTTCGGCCTGCAGTTTTTTCGCATCGGCACTGGCGCGCGCTTCAATCAGAATCGCACTCGATCTGTCTTCGGCGGCACGTTTCTCGGCTTCGGCTTGTACTGTTACGCCTACCGCATCACGCTCAGCTTCTTTACGGGCATCAATCACTTCAATCTCTTTACGGCGGTTCGCTTCGGCCACTTGGCGCGCTGTGATTACCGCTTCTTCTTTCTCAACTTTCAGTTTTTCGGCTTCAGCAGCACGGGCACGGGCAGCAGATTCTTCTTCAGATTTAGCCGCAACCGCAATGCGTTTTTCCTGCTCAGAAACTTCGATATCCCTTTGCTGTTGAATGCGCGATTGCTCAATCGACTTATACTTTTCAATTTCGCGGGTTTCGATATCTTTCGTCTTTTCGATTTGAGCCGTTTCGATAGCGCGTTCTTTAGCAATTTCGGCTTCACGTTCTTCACGGGCCTTGTTTTCTTTCTGCTTAATAATTTCCGCTTTTTGATCGGCGCGTTTAAATTCCAAAGACTGTTGCTGGATCAAGCGCGCTTCTTCTTCCGACTTTTCAATCTCTAGGGATTCTTTTTCGGCTTCGAGGTTACGTTGCTCGATCTTAATCCGGTTATCCTGTTGGATATCGTTGGTTTCTTTACGTTTCTCTTCAATGATTTTCGCAAGACGTGCACGACCTTCGGCGTCGAATGCGTTGTTTTCATTGAAGAACTGTAGATCAGTTTGATCGAAACCCGTTAACGAAACCGACTCGAGTTCGAGACCATTTTTCTCCAGATCGTTAGCCACGTTATTTTGCACACGTTGCACAAAATCGGCACGCTGCTCATGCATTTCTGTCATGGTCATTTCAGCAGCAACAGCGCGGAGTACATCGACAAACTTAGACTCCATCAGCTTTTTAAGCTCTTCAACGCGGTTTGTGCGCGTACCTAAGGTTTGCGCCGCCATCGAAATACCATCGGAATTTGGGGCAACACGTAAGTAGAAGTCGGCCTTCACATCGACACGCATTCTGTCTTTAGTGATCAACGCATCTTTCTGAGTTTTTTCCACTTCGATACGCAGGGTATTCATGTTGACCGAAATGGTTTCATGCAGCACTGGCAGTACGATAGCGCCGCCATCTTTAATGATTTTCTCACCGCCAAAGCCGGTACGCACAAAGGCCATTTCTTTGGTTGCACGTTTATATAACTTGGCAAAAATTAACCCGATCACGATGAAGCCAAGTAACACCATGCCGGCAACGAGCAAAATAAAACTACCGGATGAACCGATATCAGTTAACACATCCATTTGATTTCCTTTCAATTGATTTATGGCTGGGGACGATTAATTATCAAAACGCGTAGCAGACCAGACACGGCCTTCACGCTTAAGTAGCACTACTTGAGTGCCAGAGGCAAACTCGATGCCCGAGGTTTCAGGCTCGACTAAGACGTAATGTTTTTGTTGGTGTTTATCACGCACAACGGCTTCAGAGGGCATGCCTTTAATGGCGCAGCCTAAGGTAATAGTCGCGACATAGCCGCTCAAATCATCAAGCGAAATTGCGCTCGATTCATTTTTCGGCAGATGATCAGCCAGCACTCGACCGAAATAACGACAAGAAAAGGCACTCGCAACTATGGCTATGGGTAAGGTGAACAGTTGCGGCAGTAAAAGGCCAGCGACATTGAAACTGATAAAATTGACGATATAACCCGCTATCGCAAAACTGGTCAGCGCGAGCACAAACCAAATCAATAACGGCAGTCGATTGAGGCACAGCCAACCGGCAATGCCAGTAAGTCCGCCAGGGCTCACCTCTGCGTCATAATCCGCATCGATAGGCACCCATTGGTCTAGCGCACTCATCATGCTTAAGCCAATGACTAACGCGAAGGCTTCAAACACACCGAGGGCCAGAACACAGGCAAAAGCTATGGTGTAAGGTAAATTAGGCTGCTCAACTAAAAACGCCCACATAGTCATCTCCTTGAACAATACAGCATTCCATTTATTTCACTGTAATTATCGACTTATGCGCCACAGAATAGCAAGCCAAGCCTTATTTCCAAACTAAAAATTTACCCTAAAATGGATTTTCACTGTAACCCTGCTGCGCCAAAATAGCGTGGGCTGTCATCGCCGATAATGCCATATCAACACCAGGTAATAATGAGGCATTGGTTAAATCAAAATAAGCGGCGCTCTGTCCGCAGATATAAAACTTCACGCCGTGATCAACCAGAGCCTTAACCAAAGTGTGATTGGCGTTTACGGCACCTGAATGCTGCTTGGCATAAAAAACATCATCCGCTAAATCGCTAATACCGCCACCGTGCACCACCATAGCCAGCTCGATATCGGTTTCTTTAACGCCTGCCGCCACATGCATGTTGATAAAACGCGCTAAACTTTCGAGCTGACGATTCGTCTTACCCACATCGGCCGCCTTACTCATATCAAAAGCCACTTTAAACTTCATGCCCTTAGGAATGGGCATCATGCTGTCGACTTTGGCAATCTGACCAAACTCAGGAATAGCAGGCCCTGCCACAAATTTATCGGCCCCCGCCTGCGCCGTCGAAGCGATAGCGGCAAGGGTCAGGCACAGCGCGGCCTTTAGCGTTTTAGTGCTATATGATTTTGACTTCATTGTATTATCATCCTGTTATTGTTATTTATTCGCGCAGGTTTTATGCGCCAGAAGGGAAATCCCATGGGCACACCTAAGACTAAAGTACCAACGCCAAGTTACGACAAACTGACGGCACATTTCCAGAAAATTTCTCACTTTGAACATTTCAGCGCTTTGGGTGACTGGGACCAAGCGGCCATGATGCCCATGGGCGGCGGTCAAGATCGCGGCGATGCTATGGCAGAACTGGCGCTGCATATCCACGGTCTCAAAACCTCAGCCGCCTTAGCCGAGCACTTACACGGCGCGGCGGATGAATCACTCTCAACAGAGCAAGAAGCCAATCTGCGGGAAATACTGTACCAGTATCAACAGGCCAACTTAGTGCCCGGCGACCTAGTACAAGCCAAAACCAAGATGGCCTATCAATGTGAGAATGCGTGGCGCGAGCAACGTAAAAATAATGATTGGCTGGGCTTTAAGCCCAATCTAAAAGCGGTCATCGACCTTGCCAAGGAAGAAGCGCAGATCCGCGGCGAAGCGCAAAATATCACGCCCTATGACGCCCTGCTCAATAAATTTGAACCGGGAATGACCACGGCAAAGCTGGAACAAACCTTTGGCGGTCTGAAAGATTGGCTACCGACACTCATCCAAGAAGTGCTGGCTAAGCAGGCAAACGAGCCTAAGCTTGTGCTCAATGGCCCCTTCGATATCAGCGCGCAGCAAGCCCTTGGCCGTGACGTCATGGCGTTTTTGGGGTTTGACTTTAATCACGGTAGGCTGGATATGAGTAGCCATCCATTTTGTGGTGGCGTGCCAAGCGATGTGCGGATAACGACTCGCTACAATGAGGCCGATTTCAGTAGCGCAATCATGGGCATAGTTCATGAAACTGGCCACGCCAGATACGAGCAAGGTTTACCTCAAGCGTGGCGCGGTCAACCCGCTGGGCTTGCACGTTCTATGGGCGTCCACGAAAGCCAAAGTCTATTTTGCGAAATGCAGCTTGGGGCAAATCCGGCATTTTTACGTCAGTTGCAGCCTAAAATCGCGCAGCATCTTAACTGTCATTTCAGTGCCCAAGAATTAGCCCAGCATTACACTCGCGTAAATCCCGGACTTATTCGCGTCGACGCAGATGAAGTCACCTATCCTTGCCACATTTTGCTGCGGTTTGAGGCAGAAAAAGCCTTTGTCGACGGCAGCTTAACCGTCGATGATTTACCTGATTTTTGGTCGACACAGATGCAACAATTACTGGGGATCAATACTGATGGCAATTACCGCGACGGTTGCATGCAGGACATCCATTGGGCTGTCGGTGAGCTAGGGTATTTCCCAAGTTACACCTTAGGCGCCATGTATGCCGCCCAATGTCGTTTTGCGATGGAAAAAGCCTTAGGGCCGATTGAAGCCCTAATCGACGCAGGCAAGTTGGACTCGGTATTCCAGTGGCTGCGCGAGCACATTTGGTCAAAGGGATCCTTGCTCACGACCGATGAACTGATCCGCCAAGCAACGGGCGAAACCTTAAATGGTCAATATCTTGAGCGTCACCTGCGCCAACGATATCTGGGCATTTAACCGCTGCGAACGCTTATACCCAAGCTACCTGAAGAGTCGAGTTTCAGAGCGCCTAGGGTGCATCAATTCAAGGCGCATCATTGACAGAATGTCGGCCACCTTTTGAATTGATGCAACACGGAAGTGAAGTGCCCTAGGTGCTCCGTCCCGGCGGCTGATGTTAACCACGGGGTAACGCACTTTATGCTGTGTTGGTTATTTTTAACTTAGCCCGCTAGGTCTGCAAATAGCCGCAATCGCCATGGATGGCGTGAATGCCATTTATGCAGGAGCAATAAATGGCCTTGCCTAAAGTGCGTTAAACTCCCGCTGAATCCTGCATCTTCAGGTTATTTGGGTATACAAGCGCTGAAAGCTCAGTTTATACGGGTTTTAAAGCGCTTTATATTGCCGCTGGAGCCTGCATTTTGAAGCCGCTTGAGGTTATAATGCCGAGCTTATTTGAATCAGGACTCTTTCAACGGAGTTCCTTCAACAGGACTTTTGAAACAGGATAATTGTCGGCCATGTTACTGCGAGCAATCACCCCACAGGATTGGGATGCCATTTTAGCAATCCAAGATGAGTGTTACTCACAACTGGATCCTGAGCCATTGCACGTGCTGCAAAGTAAATGGCAGGTATCGCCACAGTCCTGTTTTGTGTTCGAAGTAAATGGCTCAGTTGTCGGTTATTGCTTGGCTCACCCTTGGACCACCAATATGCCGCCTGCGCTATATCAACCCATCACCCATTTACCCAAGGCTGATACTTTATACCTGCACGATATTGCGCTTTCAGCCAAAGCCCAAGGTTTAGGCGCAGGTGCTAAGGCGCTAACCCGCTTAACACTGCTGGCAGATCGATATAATCTCAATTCCTTGTCCCTCGTTGCCGTTCAAGGCGCCGACAGTTATTGGCTAAAAATGGGCTTTAAGCCTCAGGCCATAGACAAGTGCCTTGGCAGTTATACCGACGATGCCATGTATATGATTTATAAATTTAATCATAGAGATGAAAGATGAATCCAACCCTGACCACTATTGGTTTACTCTGCTTGAGCAATATCTTTATGACCTTTGCTTGGTATGGGCATTTGAAAACCTTAGGCTCAAAACCTTGGATTATCGCCGCCTTAGTGAGTTGGGGCATCGCCCTATTTGAATACTTGCTGCAAGTGCCCGCTAACCGTATCGGTTACACGGTCATGAATGTCGGCCAGTTAAAAATTTTACAAGAAGTCATCACCTTAAGTCTGTTCGTCCCCTTTGCCTATTTCTATATGAAAGAACCATTGAAGCTCGATTATCTGTGGGCAGGATTGTGCATATTAGGTGCTGTGTATTTTATTTTTAGAAGTGAATTTAATTAATTTCAGACTTATTTCAGGAGAGCTCACCCATGGCCCGTCAAGTCACTTATACCTTCAAAGGTAAGACTAAAACTATCGCCTTTAGCTACGACAAACACCATGATTTATATGAAGCCGTGGCCGAAGCCGAAGGTATCGATCTGACCAAATTTTTGGCCATGGAGCAACAAGTCGCCATGACGTCGCGCAAGGGTGCTAAGGCTGAAAAAGAATTCAGAAAAGTAGAATTTGCCCGCTTTGGCTTTAGCAATATCCACTTTGTTAGAGACGAAGAACCCGAAGCCTAGGCAGATTATTCATTTTTGTATTCGCTTTAAGCACTTTAAAACAGGACACTGTGATGCTCAATACCGAACATGCTAACTTTCCCCGTGCGGGATTCTTTCGCCGCTTAGGTGCTGCCGTTTACGATTCGCTGTTAGCCGTGGCCGTTTATATGGTTTCTGGCGCTGTAGGCTTTGGCATTTTCTACGGCCTTACCGCTTCTGGATTGGCTGGCATGAATGGCTTTGAGCATGTCTCTGACGCGCTCAATGGCACACCGATTTACCATGGTATTTATCAACTCTGGCTCGTCTTGTGTGTCGGCACTTTCTACGCATTATTCTGGAGTAAGGGCGGTCAAACCTTAGGGATGCGCGCTTGGCGGCTTAAGATCCAACATCCAAACGGCCAAAACTTAAGCATGATCACGGCCTACGCTCGCATCGTTTGGTCACTGCTCGGCATTGGTAATCTGTGGATCCTCATCAATGGCAACAAGCTTGCCCTGCAAGATAGTATGACCCGCTCAGAAGTGGTTGTATTGTCTAAAGAAGCCAACCAAATGCGTAACTGGCACGGCGCCTAAGTTTAGTTTCTAGTAAATTGTCAGCATAAAAAAACGACGCAAAAGCGTCGTTTTTTATGGACTATTTTTTAGGAACTGTTCTTATAGACTAAATGGGGAGTAATAAGATGAGTATCATCGCCGGATAAAGTAGAAGGCAACGCCGGTAAACAACAAGCTTGGTGCCACAGCCCCCACATAGGCAGGTAACTCATACACTATGCTCATAGGGCCGAAAATCTCATTACTGATATAAAAACTAAAACCCGCCACAACCCCGAGCAATACCCGCGCGCCCATAGTCACAGTTCGCAGCGGCCCAAATACAAACGACAGTGCTACTAACATCATCACAGCGACCGTCACCGGCTGCATCACCTTGCGCCACAGCGCCAATTCATAGCGGCTAGGATCTTGGCTGTTGGTTTTAAGGTAATCGAGATAACCGACTAGACCGCGGATAGATAACGCTTCAGGTTTAATCGAAACTACACTGAGCTTATCCGGCGTTAAACTCGACTGCCATTGATCTTCTTCCAGATACTCAAGCACGACTTTCTCATAGCTTAAATCGGTACGTTTGACGTCGAATAAACGCCAGCGGTCTTGGGAAAACACCGCGCGGTCCGCATGTACAACGTTGGTGAGCTTGAGTTCGCTATTGAACTTATAAAGCGTAATGTTGTTGAGTTTATTGATGTTTTCAACTTCACCAATGTTCACGAACAAATCACCGTCTTTTGCCCAAATACCGCGGTGGGACTTAATTAAACTCCCGCCTGAGAGTTTAATAGCTTGCAACTCATTAGCCTTTTGCTCGGCAATCGGTGCGCCCCATTCCCCTAACACCATCACCAGTAACATCAAGGGCACAGCGGTTTTCATCGCCGACATAGTGATCTGCAAACGTGACATGCCAGAAGCTTGCATCACTACAAGTTCAGAGTTCGATGCCAGCATTCCCATGCCAATCAAGGCGCCCAGCAACACGGCCATCGGGAAAAACATTTCAATATCCCGTGGCACTAAAAACAACACATAGATGCCTGCATCCATCATGCTGTAGGTGCCACGACCGACTAAACGCAGCTGGTCAACCCATTTGATGATGCCCGACAAGCCTGTCAACACCAGCAAACACAGCGCTGAAGTGCTTAACAATACTCTGGCAATATAAAGGTCTAATATCTTCATGCCGCCACCTTCTTATGGGTAAACAGGGTCGAGATACGACTAAATATAGGCCTATCTTTGCCGAGCAAGAACAGCCCCATCAAGAGCGCCGAAATATGGATCCACCACATGCCTAAATACAGTGGAATAATCCCATCTTGCAATGCCTTACGTCCGGCGACCATGAGGCCAAAATAGCCAAGGTACAAGAGTACTGCTGGGAACATTTTAGCGAACTTGCCCTGACGCACATTCACCCGCGCCAGAGGCACCGCAATCAAGGTCATGATCGGAATCGCCAGCGGAATGGCAAGACGCCAATGGAATTCGGCAACGGCTTCCGCGCCTTCTATTTTCACGAGTTCATCGACAGGCAGCGCAGATAACTTACGCCGACGCTCGTCGACTTGCTGCTCTTTAATTTGCATTTTATAACCACCAAATTCGATCATTTGGTAGTCCTTCGCCTTCGGGCTGCCTTGATAACGCACGCCATCATTCAGGTTCAATTGCTGGGCGCCTGAACTATCTTCCTGCACTCGACCACCTTTGGCCACCACCACATTGGTGACGCCGGTTTCGTCATCAGGGTCTGGCAACTGGGCCACAAACACTTTATCTAACTCGTTATCTTTACCGATACGTTCTACAAATAATACCGCGCGGCCATTAGGGCTCGCCTGAAAACGCCCTTGTACTAAGGCCGCAAGCCCGGCTTCGGACTGGGCTTTTTCGAGCACTTGGTTTTGCTGCTCTTCTGCCCAAGGGGCGACATAAAGGGATAAATAGCCGGTAAACAACATATTGATCACGGCAAGAATCAGCGTCACGCGGGTGACATACCACTCACTGACCCCAACACCATGGAGAACGACCATTTCATTTTCGGAATACATACGGCCGTGGGCCAGTAAAATCCCCAAGAACAAACTTAACGGCAGGACTAAGATCACTAGATATGGCAAGTTAAGCCCAATCAGAGTCATGATTAAAGAGGCGGGAAAATCGCCGTCGGAGGCATCGGCCAGTATACGCACGAAATGCTGGCTAATAAAAATAGTTAACAGCACTAAAAGTACCGCAATTTGTGCCTTTAAAACTTCTCGAATAAGGTATTTAAATACAATCACAGGCAGGATCCGGTCTCTAAACTTATCTTTTTGCTGGTAACAGACTAACTTTCATGTAAACTGTTTACTTTTGATAGTTTTCTGACCAGCTTCAGGGGTTCTAGGTAAACTTAACGTCACGAAATGCGTGGCTCAAGCGCCGAGAATAAATCACCTTTGGAGTAATAACTTAGGCCCTTTTCGGGACAAGCAGACATTATCCAATAAATATAAAAATTTGTCTTTAAGAATCTAGGAGTGCTCATGGAGTTTAGCGTAAAGAGCGGTAGCCCCGAAAAACAACGCTCAGCCTGTATCGTGGTCGGTGTTTATGAACCCCGTCGTCTGTCGGGTATCGCGGAGCAATTAGATAAAATTAGCGAAGGTTATATCAGTAACCTACTGCGTCGCGGCGATCTGGAAGGTAAACCTGGCCAGATGTTGTTGCTGCACCATGTTCCTAACGTATTGAGTGAACGTGTATTATTAGTGGGTTGTGGCAAAGAACGAGAACTAGACGAACGCCAATACAAACAAATCATCACTAAGACAATCAACACCCTTAACGAAACAGGTTCAATGGAAGCGGTTTGCTTCTTGACTGAACTGCACGTGAAAGGCCGCGATACTTATTGGAAAGTACGTCAGGCGGTTGAAACCACCAATAGCAGTCTTTACAGCTTTGATGCCCTGAAGACCCGCAAAGGTGAAACTCGCCGTCCACTGCGTAAATTAGTGTTCAATGTCCCCACTCGCCGTGAGTTAACCTTAGGTGAGCGCGCTATTGAGCATGGTATGGCAGTGTCTGCCGGCATGCACTTATGTCGCGATGTGGCCAACATGCCACCTAACATCTGTAATCCAGCCTATTTAGCTTCTCAAGCTCGCCAAATGGCTGAAATACACGACACACTGCATGTCACCACTATCGGTGAAGAGCAAATGGCCAAACTGGGCATGAACTCATACCTTGCAGTCGGTCGCGCCAGTGCCAACGAATCCATCATGACTGTGATGGAATACAAGGGCGCTGTCGATAGCACTGAAAAACCCATCGTATTAGTCGGTAAAGGGTTAACCTTCGACTCGGGTGGTATTTCATTGAAACCAGGCGAAGCCATGGACGAAATGAAGTACGACATGGGTGGCGCAGCAGGTGTTATCGGCACCATGAAAGCCATTTGTGATATGAGGTTACCTATCAACGTTGTGGGTATTCTGGCTGGCTGTGAAAACATGCCATCGGGTAATGCTTACCGTCCAGGTGACATTCTGACCACTATGTCAGGCCAAACCGTTGAAGTGTTAAATACCGATGCGGAAGGCCGTCTAGTCCTGTGTGACGTATTAACCTACGTTGAGCGTTTTGATCCTGAACTGGTTATCGATACTGCAACCCTGACTGGTGCGTGTGTGATTGCCCTTGGTAAACACGCATCGGGTCTGTTCTCATCGCATAACCCACTGGCACACGAGCTATTAAGTGCCGGTGAGCAAAGTGGTGACCGCGCATGGCGCATGCCATTGTGGGATGAGTATCAAGATATGCTCGACAGTCCATTTGCTGACATGACCAACTTAGGTGGTCGTCCAGCAGGTGCTATCACAGCAGCATGTTTCCTCTCGCGCTTTGCTAAAAAGTACAACTGGGCTCACTTAGACGTTGCGGGTACAGCTTGGAATAGCGGTGCTAACAAAGGTTCTACGGGTCGTCCAGTGCCACTATTGACTCAGTTCCTGATCAATCGTGCAGGCGTTGAACTCGGCGAATAAGATTATTCAGCTTTGATTTGACTCTCTCAAACAAAAGACGGGTATCGCTCTAAGAGACTTGAAGTTTTCAAAAAAAGCCAGTGACATTCGGTCGCTGGCTTTTTATATGTCATTATTTCCCCAAATACAGGCTTAACTGCCATGTCTGCAATACAGAACTAATCTCCCTAATCCCTAACTCATTTGCCTTGATATAAAAGAGTATTTTAAGCCTGATGACTTAAGTTTGAGGCTATAAAACAATAACCGCATAATGAGTTCATCAGCATAAAAGGCTTCCCCCCTTATTCGCAACTTGCGAACCACAGTATTAGCAATAATACTTAATGTTCGCGCGGCGAAGCACTACCACTAGACTCCATAACTATCAGGACGAAATCACGACATTCAAACTGGGCACTGAACGCTCATTAATGGAAGAGTCTGCTAATTGCTGAATGCATTACAGGTGATCTCATGAGCGATAAACCAATAAACGATCTGCATATCATCCAACGCCTACGTAGCCAGATTGAGCAATTAGAAAATCTCGAGAAACGCATTAATACCCTTGAACAAGAACGCTCTACGCTTACTCACACGACTGAGTGCCTACAAGCAGAGTTAATCCGTCATCAGCAAATTAAAGCAGACTGGGAGTGGTTTTTTGAAAACTCACTCGATTTACTCTGCATTGCGGCACTTGATGGTTACTTTAAAAGAGTTAATCCTGCTTTTGCGGCGACACTAGGTTTCACTCAAAACGAATTATTAGCCAAACCTATTACTGAGCTTATTCACCCGGATGACCGAGAGATTACAGTGCAAGCCTTACAAGGTTTAGGTTCTGGCCAAGATTGCATTAATTTTGAAAACCGCTATATCGATAATCAAGGTCAGTGGCACTGGCTCTCTTGGCGCTGCCCCGCACTGAGCGAGAACACGAGCCAACTCTACGCCATTGCACGTGATGTTACCGATTATAAACGCAGCGCCGCCGAAATTATGCATCAAGCCACACACGACCCGTTAACCGACTTGTATAACAGAGCCGCATTCGACAATGAACTAAATAATTGCTTACTCAGGGCACAACGACACCCAACCAACCATGTCGCCTTGTTGCTGATCGATTTAGACGATTTTAAACAAGTTAATGATAACTATGGCCATCAAACAGGTGATCAGTTACTGCAAGCATTGGCACAACGATTTAAAAACATGCAACGGAAAAATGATTTTGTGTGTCGCTTAGGTGGGGATGAATTTGCTTGGTTGGCCGAAGCCAATAACATTATCGCCGTAGAAGCCCTATTAGCCCGTATCCTAACAGAGTTACAAAAACCAGTACCTTTAGAAAAGGTGACCCTCAAGGTGAGTTGTAGCATAGGAGCATCACTCTTCCCCAACTTAGCCCAGGATGCTAAAACCCTATTCCATCAAGCTGATAGCAGCATGTATCAAATTAAGCGCAGTGGTAAAGGTGGTTGTTTCATTTATCACTCATCTATTGATGCATAACCGACTCACATGCTAGACAGTGTCCACTCTCAGAGCCTAGATGGTCGTAATCGAGACAGAGACCTGTAATGGTCACAAGCATTTTCAATCTGTCTCTGTCGCAAATACACTGAAATAAAAACAAGTCAGCTAAGCTTGCTCACACTCTAACCTTAGGCCAATACTGCACCATTAACCCCTAGCAACTTTTAGTGTAAACTGCTGCTTTCGTTCGCCACTAAAACAAGTGAAGCAAGGCATTGAAATCATGACTCAAGTGCTGTTTTATCTCATGCCGCCAGTGGCATTAACTGCCAAGGCCAAGGCTGGCTCACCTGTTGCAACCGCGAATGCGAACCCTGCGCTTTGCGAGATGCATCTTCTGGCATGCCAACTGGCGCAGCAGGCTTTTGTGAAACAACAATGGGTCTATATTCATTGCCAAGATAAGCAGCAAGCCCATGCGATTGATGAACTTTTATGGCAGTTTGAGCCAAGTGCTTTTGTGCCACATAACCTCAAAGGTGAAGGCCCGATGACGGGATCGCCGGTAGAAATTGGTTTTGATCGCCTCGGCGCCAACAAAAGTCGCCAAGTTCTGATTAATCTTGCAGACCAAGCGCCCCCATTTGCGGTAAACTTTGGCCACATTATCGATTTTGTTGCCAATGACGATCAGCATAAAGCGGTCGCTCGCGAACGTTATCGACAGTATCGCGGCTTAGGGGTCAATTTACAGACCCAAGACTTAGCAACACATCCACTTAATTAGTTTGAGACAGACACGTTCCCATGGAAAAAACATACGATCCGCAGTCCATCGAGCAAACGCTTTACCAAAACTGGGAAGAGCAAGGTTACTTCAAGCCACACGGCGATGAATCCCAAGGCAATTATTGCATCATGATCCCGCCACCAAACGTGACGGGCAGCTTGCACATGGGTCACGCCTTCCAAGACACCATTATGGATACTTTGACCCGTTACCAACGGATGAAAGGCAAAAATACCCTATGGCAAGTCGGTACTGACCATGCGGGTATCGCCACCCAAATGTTGGTTGAGCGTAAGCTTGAAGCCGAAGAAGGCAAAAATCGTCATGACCTAGGTCGCGATGCCTTTATGGATAAAGTGTGGGAATGGAAAGCGCAATCGGGCGGCACTATTACTAAGCAGTTACGTCGCATGGGCGCTTCTGTTGATTGGGACCGCGAGCGTTTCACTATGGACGAAGGCTTATCTAAGGCCGTGCAAGAAGTGTTTGTACGTCTGTACGAAGACGAGTTGATTTATCGCGGTAAGCGTTTGGTCAACTGGGATCCAAAGCTACACACGGCTATCTCTGATTTAGAAGTGGAAAGCAAAGAAAAACAGGGCCATATGTGGCACCTGCGTTATCCACTGGCCGACGGTGAACTGACCGCCGATGGTAAAGACTATTTAGAAGTCGCAACCACACGCCCAGAAACCATGCTCGGCGACAGTGCGGTTGCAGTGCATCCCGATGATGAACGCTATCAAGCGCTGGTCGGTAAGTTTATTCTGTTGCCGGTTGTTAACCGCCGCATTCCTATCGTGGCCGACGATTACGTCGACATGGCCTTTGGTACAGGTTGCGTGAAGATCACCCCAGCCCATGACTTTAACGACTATGAAGTCGGTAAACGTCACAACCTGCCAATGTTCAACGTACTGACCTTAGATGCCGCCATTCGTGCAAGTGCCGAAGTGGTGAACTCTGACGGTACCTTTAACAAAACGCTCGATGGCAGCCTGCCTGAACGTTTTGCCGGACTTGACCGTTTTAAAGCGCGCGATGCTATCGTCGCCGAATTTGAAACCTTAGGGCTGCTCGAAAAAATCGCACCTCATGCCTTAAAAGTCCCTTACGGCGATCGCTCAGGTGTGGTTATCGAGCCAATGCTGACCGACCAATGGTATGTCGCTGTTGCGCCAATGGCGAAAACAGCTATCGAAGCCGTTGAAAATGGCAGCATTAAATTTGTGCCACAGCAATACGAGAACATGTACTTCTCGTGGATGCGTGACATTCAAGACTGGTGTATTTCGCGTCAATTGTGGTGGGGTCACCGCATCCCTGCATGGTACGACGAAAACGGCAAAGTCTATGTCGGCCGCAACGAAGCCGACGTCCGTGCTAAGCACAATATCGCCGACTCAATGACCTTACGCCAAGACGAAGACGTACTGGACACTTGGTTCAGCTCAGCCCTGTGGACGTTCTCAACCTTAGGTTGGCCTGACAATTTAGAAGATTTAAAAACCTTCCACCCAACCGACGTGTTGGTGACAGGTTTTGACATCATCTTCTTCTGGGTTGCCCGTATGATCATGATGACCATGCACTTCATCAAAGATGAAGACGGCAAGCCACAAGTCCCGTTCAAAACTGTCTATGTAACCGGCCTTATCCGCGATGAAGCGGGTAACAAGATGTCAAAATCTAAGGGTAACGTACTCGATCCATTAGATATGATCGACGGTATCGGACTTGAAGATTTAGTTGAAAAACGTACCGGCAACATGATGCAGCCACAACTGGCAGCCAAGATTGAAAAGAGCACTCGCAAAGAATTTGCCGACGGTATCGAAGCCCACGGCACAGATGCACTGCGCTTTACGCTTGCGGCAATGGCATCAACGGGTCGTGACATCAACTGGGACATGAAGCGCTTAGACGGTTACCGTAGCTTCTGTAACAAGTTATGGAACGCCTCACGCTACGTGCTGATGAACACAGAAGATCAAGATTGCGGCCCAGGCTCACCAGAGCACAAAGGCGGCGAGATGGAACTGTCGTTGGCCGACCGCTGGATTATTGGCTTGTTCAATCAAACCGTTAAGACCTTTGACGATCACATGACAGCCTACCGTTTCGACTTAGCAGCCAATACCCTGTATGAGTTCACTTGGAACCAGTTCTGTGACTGGTACTTAGAATTAACTAAACCGGTATTGCAAAACGGCACTGAAGCACAAATGCGCGGCACCCGTCACACCTTAGTGACAGTGCTCGAAGCGATGCAACGCCTGATGCACCCTATGATGCCGTATATCACAGAAACCATCTGGCAGCGCGTTAAACCGTTAGCTGGTGTCGCTGGTGATACCATCATGCTGGCACCGTTCCCAACATTTGATGCCGCTAAAGTCGATAGCGCTGCCATGGCCGATTTAGAATGGGTTAAGCAAGTGATTGTCGCCGTGCGTAACATTCGCGCCGAACTGAACATTGCCCCATCCAAGCCGTTAAATGCCCTACTTCGTGGTGTTAGCGTGCAGGACAAAGCCCGTGTTGAAGCCAACCAAACCTTCTTCACCACACTTGCCCGCTTAGAAAGCATGACCATTTTAGCCGATGGCGAAACTGCGCCTATGTCGACCACAGGTTTGATTGGCGAAATGGAACTGCTGATCCCTATGGCAGGCTTGATCGATGTCGCCGCCGAAATGGCCCGTATCGACAAACAGCTTGAAAAACTCGGCCAAGAGATCGCTCGCATCGAAGGCAAATTGTCGAACCAAGGTTTTGTGGCAAAAGCTCCAGCCGAGGTTATCGACAAAGAGCGCGCTAAGATGACCGATCTCAAGCGTGACATGGACAAGCTCAACGAACAAAAATCAGAGTTCGCTAAGTTAGAAGCTTAAGCTTCTCATTTACTCTGATTCACTTGTTATGATTGGTTCTAACTGAATGAAGGGCAGCCACTAGGCTGCCCTTCTTGTATCTATATAGCTGCAATCTATGAGCGATTATGAGCCTTCATCTACGCTTTTGAGCCAGATGCCACATTGAACCCGAGTCAATTCTAAACACTGCCCTTTACCTACTGCACTGTATTGAAACTACTTAATAGTTCTTCTTAATCACACCAGTGGTCTATCGCTCATGAGCTCATAAGTAGCCCATCACTACCTGCATGAGCAAACAACACACATGTAGACCAAAGAGCAGCTAATACCTCCCTAGGCAGCACTGAGAGAGCTGATATAGATATCTAACATCGTCATAGACTCTCGAAACAGACAAAAGCAGATTCACAGTGAGTAGAACCTAGTCAGTAAGTAGAATTTATAAAGAGAAGTGTTAAAAGAGTAATGGCTGAAGATATCTACACCGAAGATAGCTAAGCCATAAAATGATCTGCTGTGTAGTGGTCAAGTAAAATTGGCCACGGTTTTAGAGTCATTCCAATATAAACGTTCTGACTCATTTGGCGTTAACCCACCATTATATTGATGGGGTCTTGTCTCACTGTAATATCCAGTGATGTAATTTGTGATCTCTTTATCTGCTTCTGTAAAATTCCCATAACCACTGGCGGGTATCCACTCAGATTTCAAACTTCTAAAGAAACGC